>CAYZHS010000046.1:0-10925 GCA_964478295.1 uncultured Proteiniphilum sp.
TAATCATTGCCGAACGCCTTGGTATGTCAGAAGCAATGATAGGATTAACCATTGTAGCGGCCGGCACAAGTATGCCCGAGCTGGCAACCTCTGTAGTGGCTGCAATAAAGAAACGTTCAGATATAGCAATTGGCAATATCGTAGGTTCTAATATTTTTAACATTCTTTTGATTCTTGGAGTAGCAGGTATTATTCACCCTATCAAAACTCCCGAATTGAATTATATGGACTCACTATTTGTTGTTGCTTTGGGAGTTGTTCTTTGGTTGTTTATGAAATTTAGTTCAAAAATCAGACGCTGGCAGGGTGCTGCATTTGTTTTACTTTTCGTACTTTACTTCTATTTTAAACTGTCTGTATAAAATGTGATATATAAATGTGCGACAATAAATGAATTCATGATAAAATTCCTTTGTTCTGCTATTTTATTTTCTGTAACTTTCAATTTGTCTGCACAAAAAGAATATGTTAAGCGTGAGAATGATAACATTCTGGTAAATTATAATAATGAAGTTCGCGAAATTATAATCTCAAAAACCAAAGAATTCCCAAATAACACACAACTGTCTATAGCATTAATACAAAACGATAAAATAGACTATTATGGAATTATTAAACAGAATGATTCCATTAAATTTATAGAAAATCAGAATAAAATATTCGAGATTGGTTCAATTACAAAAGTGCTTACTGCCACAGTATTAGCGTCACTGGTGGAAGAGGGGAAAATAAAATTGACCGACAATATCAATACCTATTACCCATTCGCTTTCAAAAATAATACTCAACTTACTTTTCAAAGCTTAGCCAACCATACATCCGGACTGCCTCGTTTGCCATCTAATTTGATATTGTTAGATACTAGCAATCCGTACAAACACTATAGTAAAATTTACATCGAAAACTACTTAAGAGATATTTTAGAAATTGATGAAGAGGGTATAAATAAATATACTTATTCAAACTTAGGTTTCGGATTAATATCATATACACTAGGTTTATCACAAAGCAGAGATTTTGAACAATTGCTTCAAGGAAGAGTTTTCGATAAGTACCATATGAATCATTCGTATACCAACGCTTGCAGCATTATTAAAGATCTTGTAAAAGGTCAAAACGCTAATGGTGAGGTTACCCAAAACTGGTATTTTAATGTTTTATTTGGTGCAGGAGGTGTTTTGTCTACAACAGAGGACTTATCGAAATTTGCACAAGCTCATTTTAATATTGAAAATAAAGAGCTTGCATTAACAAGAAAGCCTACATTCAACGTCAATGAAAATATGCAAATCGGTTTGGGGTGGCATATTTTTAAGTCTCAAAAAGGCAGTAAACTATTTAGTCACAATGGTGGTACAGGTGGCTACTCCTCTTCAATTATTATAAATGTTTCAGAAAAGAGGGCAGTTATAATACTATCAAATGTTTCTGCTTTTCACCAAAATGCAACAAGCATTGAGCAACTTTGCTTTGAATTATTATCATCAATATTTTAATAAAAAAATAACCGCCTGTAATACAAGCGGTTATAGGGTGGTTTTGTTGTCTTACCAGGACTCGAACCTGGACAAACAGGACCAGAATCTGTTGTGCTACCATTACACCATAAGACATTATCGGTTAGCGAGTACAAAAGTAAGAAAATTGTTAATATCAAAAAAATATTTCAATAGAAAATATTAAAGCTTTATATAGCTCTTACCAACTCCTTACCCTCCTCTATTAAACATAAGGAAAACATAAGGAAGATTAGGAGTTGGTAAGGAGTAGGTAGCTCTCAGGGACTAATGTCTAGTAGATAAATAATTACAAAACTATCATTTTATTGCTATAAAAATCAAGTAGCTTTTTGTATACTGGATGCAGTTTCATGATATTGGCATTGCCAATTAAAAACAACTGCTCTCTGGCACGTGTAATTGCTACATTTAGCTTTCTGTCTACTTTGCCATCATTGCTCATATTACAAAGAAACTTCAGTTGTGATGGTTGATTAACACAGAAAGACATAACAATTATGTTGCGCTGACTGCCTTGAAAGCGTTCTACAGTATCAATCATTATTTTTTGTACATCAGGTATTGATGATTTTAAGAGTTTGTCTCTGATTAGTGCAATTTGATTTCTATATGGAGCAATTATTCCTATTGAACTGAAATTGATTTCCTTATTGTTTAGTTTGTAAACCCTGTAAATTGAATAAAGAATCTCAACTATTATATCGGCTTCAGTTTCATTTATTTTATTTGATGTACTTGAGGTATGGATTCGTTCTGTAGATAGAAAATAATTGCGTCCATCGGCAACATGCTTATCAAATGGATTATTGCCATTATGGCTCATTTTCCACTCAGACGACTGCCACTCAAGAACAGGCAAAAGACTCTCTGTGTAGAAGTTATCGGCAGGAAACTTAGCAATGTCGTTATGCATTCTTCCCTGCCTTGTGAGTTGTGTATATGAGTAATGCCAGTTCATCTCAATGCATCTTCTTAATAGTCTTTCAAAGAGTGAATCTCTACAGTCGTTAATTCCTAATTTAGTTAACAGCCGATCTGTGATTTTCGATTTTTCATTATCTTGCAGCACAATTGTTGATAGCTGATTGTGATCGCCTATCATTATAAATTTATTAAACTCCGGTAGTAAGCCAATTATTTGAGGTTCTAGAATCTGAGATGCTTCGTCAATGATTGCTACAGTAAACTTTTTCAGTGAAAATATTTCGGGCTTACCTGTTAAAGAAGCAAGTGTAGATACCCAAATTCTACATTCATCAATTGCATTTCTAAGAGATTCTCTATTGTTGAATTTTTCTGATACGTTTTGTAATAATCTGTGGCGATACTTTTCTGCACATGAAAGTTCACTCCCAATACGGATATAGTTTTCACATAAACCGTTATTTATCTCAAAGGCAGCGTTAATTGCTTCACAAAGTTCATCTACTGCCCTGTTGGTGTATGCTATAACCATTATGTTTGTACCTGGCTTACTATAATACTCTTCAATAAGTCGACGAGCAAATATAGAGGTCTTTCCAGTTCCGGGTGGTCCAACAATCAGAAAATAGTCCTTTGCATCAATAGCCTTTTTTATAATATTTTCGGGATACTCATCAATGTTTATCTCAGAAGGAACATTGTTTTGGTCTATATTAGATTCTGAATGCCCTGGACTTTTTTCTCCCAGCAATAAAGATTTGGCAGATTTAGAAGCATTTATAAAGTTAAAAAGTATCTTATACATATTGTTGTAAGAACTATCCAGTGAGTCGTGCTCAATTGCCCAATATGGATTTTCACTAAAAAAATGCTGGTTTTTCTGCTTATATCTAAAGCGCACTATCACTTCTTTGTCGGTAATTTTTACTATCGAACCCTTGAGTATCTGGCTATTCAGAATCGTATCGTTTGCTTTCTTTTTAGGATATACAATACATATCTCACCCTCCCTGAAGTTTACTATTCCGGTGTCTTGCCTGCTGAACGTAATAATCATATCACTGCCCGAATTATCAATTTGAACGATTGAAAGATTGTAAATAGCATCAAGTGCTTCGGCTCTTTCCTCGAAATTGCTGTTCCATAAAGATGCCACACCTGTTGGCGTCTCATATTCAATGTCACCAATTTTCTGATGATATAGCTCGCGCGAAATAAATCTTATATATCTGTATAGGTATACCCTCTCTGTTTCGGTGCAACCAGTTATTATAGACTCAATCTTTTTTATCCTGTTGATGTAGAAATTAGGCAACCTATTATTGTTGCTTACCTCAGAAAACATTGAATTGAATAACTCTTTAATAGAGTTGTTATCACTATGAATAATATTATATTCATTGATTATTATAAGATTACGGAGGTTAAGAATTGATTTCTCAATAACACTGTTTAGTGTAGCCTTTCTGATATTTTCTCCTTTAATATTGGCCGCCGCATATAAAATTGAAGCTCCAACATTATGTTTGCTTTTACCAAAAACACTATCAACCATTAAACGATACACATATGTCTGTATTTTATGATTGAGTCCAATTTTGCTGCTATCTTGCTCAGGATAGGGTAATTTACCCGATTTAAGCTCTATGATTGTTGCATCAGCTGAGTTGGGGTGAGTATAAAGCAAATCGAGCCTACCCTGAAAGCCATACTTAACGCTAAAGAATGATGGCTCAAGAGTGCAATAGTTTACATCAATGCCCAGTTTTGGGAAGTCGTATTTTACTACTCTTTTAATATTTTCAAATCTTTGTTGTGCATTGTGCATAAATCTGCGAAACTCAGGCTCAGATTTAATATCGTCACAACTGGTATATTCAAATGGCGATTGTCTGAAGGAGCTAATAAATGCTTCGTTAAATGTTACATTGTCGATATTATGTGAGTATACCAATTCATCCAGAAAATAATTTGCAAGATTTCCCAATAGTAAGTACGACCGGTTTTCAATTGTGTCTAATTTATTTCTGAAATAGTGTATTGGTGAAATTAGGTAGTCCTGAAAACACTCAGCAATTGCAGATGCATCTATTAAGTAGTCGGGCTCGAGAATAATATAGCTTGGCACCAGGTAGCCATCTTCATCAATAGCGCAATCTATTATATTTAATTTTGCTCCTTCCCAGAATTGCTCTACCGAACTGTTGAATTCACTGTTTTCGGGGTTTACTCCATATCTTATAATTAAAGAGTTGTTTCTGTAATCTTCTGAATAGCAGATAAGGAGCTTTTTATTGTAGTCTATTTTAAGTAGTTCGGCTTTAATAATTTCTGGAAGTGGCATTGATAAGCTTTGTTTTTTCCTCTCAAAAGTACAAAATTTGATTATCTTCGCAAAAATAAGACTCTCACCTAAAACATTCTTATCTTTGTGTTTTGGTAATTACTCTACTATAACTGACTAAAATTTATGTCCTATAAATGCCCCCTTTGTGGAAATAATAGATTGGGAAATTCGCTCTTTTGTGCAGGTTGTACAAAAAAGGTGCAGTCTGATTATGAGGTGGAACTACCTGAAAATATTGTTTCTGATTCTAAACTGAAGAAAGATAGTGTAATTGAAGAGAACAATTCAAATGAGTTTGCTGATAATTCTGATTTAGACATTGGAGAACCGGTAACTGAGATAAGAGATCACACAAATGATGTTTATCCAGCAAAAAAAAATAGTAGTGGAAAATTGTTATTAAGAACTTTAATAATATTACTGCTTTTGATTGGTGTATACTTTGTATATAATAAAACCATAAGGGAGAAAAATCTGGAAAGGAGCGCATGGGAAACCGCTGTGAAAGAAAATAGTGTAGATGGATATCTCAAATACATAAAGAAGCATCCTTCGGGTATACATTTTGATGATGCACAAGAGGGATTAATGAAGCTAAAGCAAAACGAAGTTTTAATTTGGGAAGAGCTTAAGAAATCAGAAAATACATCTGAGCTGAGGGGTTTCATCAATCAATATAGTAGCTCTCCATATATGTCGCTAGTGGAAGCCAGGCTCGATTCATTGTCCTGGATTGCATCATTAAAAACAAACACAGCAGAATCATATTACGAGTATATTGATATTTCGCGTAGAGGTGAACTTAGAGGTGATTACACTGCAGAGGCTCAAAAGAGATATGATTGGCTTTATCAGTCTACACCTGTTGAAGCTTATGTGTTGGATTCGATAAAAACAACAGTAAGTGGATTCTATTCGGCGCTATCGTCACTGAATCATGCGGGGATGTATGGGTTTTTAGCACATCATGTTCATCGTTTTTTTGACTCGGGTGGTGCGTCAAGAGAAAGAATTACCGGTGTACTTTTAATGACAGCAGCACAAACCGAAAATTCCAGGATTAGCTTTACACCTGATATTGATGGAGTGCAATACAGTAGATTGAATAATGGATCGTATGAGGTGAATGTGCCTTTATTAAAATCATATAGTGATGGTAATAGAGATGTTTTAACTCCTGGTTATATAGTTCATATTACAATGAACTCTGCTTTTGAAATTAATAGTATTTATGAAACTAAACCATTTTCGGGTGCACCCTGATTAAAGGAGATATTTATGAAATTTCAACTTACATCTGAATTTGTGCCTACAGGTGATCAGCCGGAAGCTATTGTGGCTTTGGTTGATGGACTTAAGCAGAAAGTGCCCTACCAGACACTCTTAGGAGTAACAGGATCGGGAAAGACTTTTACTATTGCAAATGTGATAAAAGAGATAAACAAGCCAACTCTGGTGCTTAGTCACAACAAAACTCTGGCAGCTCAATTATATAGTGAGTTTAAAGAATTTTTTTCCTAACAATGCAGTTGAGTATTTTGTATCGTACTACGATTACTATCAGCCTGAAGCTTATCTTCCAACAACTGATACATATATAGAGAAAGATCTTTCTATTAATGATGAGCTGGAGAAATTGCGACTGGCAGCTACATCATCTTTGCTATCAGGTAGGAGTGATGTGATAGTAGTGTCGTCTGTATCTTGTCTTTATGGTATTGGAAACCCTGAGGATTTCCAGAAGACTACAATAGAGATAAGGGTGGGTCAGAATATCGACAGGGATGAGTTGTTGCGACTTTTAGTTGCTAGCTTATATTCGAGAAACGAAACTGTGGAGTTTGACAGGGGTAACTTCAGAGTGAAAGGTGATACGGTTGATGTGTATTTAGCCTATCATGATTATATTGTAAGGATTATATTTTGGGGTGATGAGATAGAGAGTATAGAATCGGTAGATCCGCTTACAGGTGTGACTATTGAGAGGATGGATTCTTATCGTATTTTTCCTGCAAATCTATTTGTTACTACTCAGGAGCGTATTAATAGTGCAGTTGATGAAATTTTAATTGATCTTGGTAAGCAGGTTGAGTTTTTTCAAGAGATAGGAAAACCGTTGGAAGCTAAGCGTCTGTATGAAAGAGTAACATACGATGTGGAGATGATTAAAGAGATTGGATATTGTTCGGGTATTGAAAATTATTCTCGATATTTTGATCGTCGTGAACCTGGAACCAGACCTTTCTGCTTACTTGATTTCTTTCCCGAAGATTATCTGACTGTTATAGATGAGAGCCATGTAACAATTCCGCAGATACGTGCTATGTATGGTGGAGACCATTCGAGGAAGACAAATCTGGTGGAATATGGGTTTAGATTGCCTGCGGCAATTGATAACAGACCTCTTAAATTTGAGGAGTTTGAAGCTTTATCAACAGAAATAATTTTTGTTAGCGCTACACCTGCCGATTATGAGCTGGAGAAGTCGGAGGGTGTTGTGGTTGACCAGTTGATTCGTCCCACAGGACTGTTAGATCCTCCAATTGATGTGCGGCCGAGTATGAATCAGATAGATGATCTGATGGAGGAGATTCAACAACGTACCGAAATAGATGAGCGTGTTTTGGTTACTACACTTACTAAAAGGATGGCGGAAGAGTTGACCGATTATTTAACGGGCAATGGTATTAGATGTAATTATATTCACTCTGATGTGGAGACGCTTGACAGAGTTAAAATTATGGACGATTTGAGAGCGGGACTGTTTGATGTTTTGATTGGTGTTAACCTGCTGCGTGAGGGATTGGACCTGCCTGAGGTTTCACTTGTGGCTGTGCTTGATGCAGATAAAGAGGGGTTTCTTCGCTCGCATCGTTCACTTACTCAGACAGCTGGCAGGGCGGCTCGTAATGTTAATGGTAAGGTGATATTCTATGCCGATAAGATTACAAATAGCATGCGATTGACTATAGATGAAACTAACAGGCGACGGGAGAAACAGATGAAGTATAATGAGGAGCATGGTATCACTCCTAGACAAATCAGGCGAGCTCAGTCTTCGGCATTGAGCAAAGAGTATGTATCTTCTATGGAAACAAAGGCGTATGTTGAGCCTGACTACAGAACTTTAGCCGCCGAACCGCTTGAGAAATTTGCAACTAAAGATGAGTTAAAAGCTAAAATAGAGCAAACTCGCAAAGCTATGCTTGCTGCTGCCAGGAAACTTGAGTTTCTTGAAGCTGCACAGCTGCGTGATCAGCTTGCTTTACTTGAGGAGAAGTTATAAATAAATATATATATGAAATCAGACATTCAAATAGCAAGGGAAACACCATTAAAGAGAATTAAAGATGTAGCTGAGGGTATTGGCATTCCAAGGGATGAAGTTATCAGCTTTGGCAGACATATGGCTAAAATACCTGTAGAGCTTATAAACAAACAGAAGATTGAAGAGAGCAATCTGATACTTGTTACTGCTATTACAGCCACAAAGGCAGGTATAGGGAAAACCACAGTTTCAATTGGTCTTACGTTGGGCTTAAATAAAATTGGGAAGAAGGCAATTGTTGCTCTTCGTGAACCATCGCTTGGGCCAGTGTTTGGTATGAAAGGCGGAGCAGCTGGCGGGGGTTATGCTCAGGTGTTGCCAATGGAGAATATAAATCTTCACTTTACTGGTGACTTCCACGCTATAACTACAGCTCACAATACTATTTCGGCACTGCTTGATAACTATAACTCGAGAGTTCAGGGTACAGGAGAAGCATTGAAAGATGTTCTTTGGAAAAGAGTTATGGACGTAAACGACAGAAGTTTAAGGTATATAGTTACTGGATTGGGACCAGGTAATGGTATTCCTCAGGAGGCTGGATTTGATATCACTGCAGCATCTGAATTGATGGCTATTCTTTGTTTGTCGGAAGATGAGGATGATTTAAGGCGCAGAATAGAGAATATATTACTTGGATACAAAAGAAATGGAGATGCTTTCACTGTTAAAGATTTAGGTATTGCCGGGGCTATTACAGTGTTAATGAAGGATGCGATTCATCCAAACCTTGTGCAGACTACAGAAAATACTCCTGCATTTATACATGGAGGTCCGTTTGCAAATATCGCACATGGATGTAACTCCGTTTTGGCAACTAAGATGGCTATGTCTTACAGCGAATATGTAATTACAGAAGCTGGTTTTGGTGCAGATTTGGGTGCTGAGAAATTCTTTAATATAAAATGCAGAAAAAGTGGGTTGCGACCTAAATTGACTGTGATTGTTGCTACTGCTCAAGGTTTAAAAATGCATGGTGGTGTTGCAGAAAAAGATATTAAACTACCTAATGTTGACGGATTAAAGAATGGACTTGGCAATCTTCGTAAGCATCTTGATAATTTGGCTTCATTTGGACAATCGGTTGTAGTGGCATTTAATAAATACGCAACTGATACTCAGGAAGAGATTGATACTATTAGTAGGTTCTGTGAAGAGAGAGGTGTGTTATTTGCTGTAAATGAGTCGTTTGCTAAGGGTGGGGAAGGAGCTGTGGAGCTAGCCAAGAAAGTTGTTGAGGCTATTGAAAGCAGACCATCAAGCGATTTGATATTCACTTATTATGATGAAGATTCTATTGAAACCAAGGTGTCTAAAGTGGCTATAAATATTTATGGAGCTCGTGATGTTGTTTTCAGTGAGCTGGCGTTAAAGAAGATGAAAAAGATTGAGGGTACTCCTTTGGAGAAAATGCCTGTTTGTATTGCAAAGACTCAGTACTCTTTCTCTGCAGATCCAAAGTGGTATGGTGTTGCACAGGATTTTAGGTTCAAGATTAATGATCTTGTTATTAATCAGGGCTCTGAATTTATTGTGGCAATAGCGGGAGAGATGATGAGAATGCCGGGACTGCCAGCTGATCCTCAGGCAAAAAGAATTGATATTGTAAATGGCGAAATTGAGGGTTTAAGTTAAACCCTCATTAAATCGCTCATTATTCCATCTGATATGAATATTCCGTCGCGAGTGAGTTTAAGACTGTTTTCTTGTATAGTTAGCTTGCCAGCATTTATATATTGTTGCGCATTTTGTATACAGTAAGTGTAGATGTCTTCACCAAACAAATTAATCATATCAGACAGATTAACACCCCACATGGTGCGCAAACCTGTTAATATAAATTCATTATACTTCTCGTTGATACTAAGGTGTTCTGCCTCCCTTTCGAGTATACCAGACTCAACACCTTTTATGTATCGATTTAGAGAAGATATATTCCATGAGCGGTCATAACCATCATAGGAGTGTGCGGCCGGACCCAGTCCGAGGTACTTCCTGTTTTTCCAGTATGAGGTGTTGTGTTGTGAGAAGAATCCCTCCTTCCCAAATGCAGAGATCTCATACTGGATAAAGTTATGACTTGTCATCCAATCGATTAACATAGAAAACATTGTTGTGCTTAACTCTTCGTCAACAGGTTTTATCTTACCTGCTTTTAACATTGAGTACATTCTTGTTTTCTCTTCATAAATAAGATGATATGCAGAGAGATGCTGAACATCCAAAGAGGTAACCTTTTGCAGATTTTCTCGCCAAATCTCATCGGTCTGATCGGGTAGTCCATACATAAGGTCTACACTAATATTGCTAAAGCCATGTTTTTGAGCTATTCTCACAGAGTCTATTGCTTGCTGTGAAGAGTGGCGGCGACTTAGGAACTTAAGTTCGTAGTCGTTGAAGCTTTGTATGCCTATACTGAGTCGGTTTACCGGAAGCTTAGACAATGTTTCAAGATATTCATCTGACAGGTCGTCGGGATTTGCCTCTACTGTTATTTCGGCCTTTGAATCTATTGAATAGTTATTGTATAATGATTCAAATATTTTTTCAAAGTGATTAATATTTAACCGTGAGGGAGTGCCCCCACCGAAATATATTGTTTTTACCTCCTCTTGAATCTCATTTTTTCTTAAGGCTGCTTCAACACTTATGGCCTCAACAAACTTATCTATCTGAGATTCGTTTGTAAGTGTATAAAAATCGCAATATGTGCACCTGGTTTTGCAAAATGGTATATGCAGATATATACCCGCAGAACCGTTATCATTGCTATGTTGTATATTCACTCTGTTTCTTAAATTTCTTT
>CAYZHS010000047.1:0-10908 GCA_964478295.1 uncultured Proteiniphilum sp.
CAAGGGGTATTTGCTCGGGCGCTTACCCGAAAATGTATAATTTATTTCTTTGAGCTCCTGTAATTTCTTTAATTATATCTAACTTTTCTAAGTATAGTAGAGAAAGGTAATCTTTTTAGCATCTCAACAGCCTCATTTATCGCCATTATATAATTTTGAACCACTTCCCAATCATCTCTTTTCTCTGCACTTATTTCTGATTTAGCTAAAAAAGCTTCTTCGACTTACGTCTGAGTACCCTCAATCTTCGATGATTGTGTAGCTTCTTTTGTAATATGCATTTGAATAAACGAAACGTAATTCCAATTTATTCAACAAAAATTAGAGTAGGAGAGTGTTTATTATAAGTTAACTAGTTTTTTTATGGATTACTTTTCAAAAAAACAATCAGCTAATTGACTCTGTTATAATTCGCTCTGTTTTATCAAAAAGTTCTTGAAAAGGGATACCTTTCACGAGGATTGGGTCGTGTATGATAATTTCGAGGGTATTACCAATACCTAATGGAAAAGAGCCCCATCTGGTCATTTTCCATGAGTTGTTAATTGTAACCGGAACAACAAAAGAAGAAGGTGCGTACTTGCAAAGAATCTTCAATCCATTTACTGCAAAAGGTCTGGGTTCAGCTGTTCTGCTGCGTGTTCCCTCTGGGAATATCACAACAGAGCGATTATGTCTCTCTATATATTTGCCCATTTCCTGAATGGCAGATAAAGATTGCTTCGCATTTTTTCTATCAATAAGTACCGACCCACCATGTTTCAGATTATAAGAAATGCTTGGAATTCCCTTTCCCAGTTCAATCTTGCTAACAAATTTAGGATGCACTTTTCGCATATACCAGGCAATTGCAGTAATATCGTACCAGCTCTGATGATTGGCTACTATTATGAGAGGTGTGCCTAAAGGGAGCTTCTCTAACCCTGTAACCTTATATTTAGTGCCTAAGATATAAGTGTTGAGTACAAGAAAAAACATTAAAGCATCAGCACTTTTCTTGTGTGCTTCATATCCAAAGAAATTATAGCAGATCCATTGTATTACATGGAATATTATAAGCGTCATTCCAAATAATAGATAGTAAATGGCGGAGAGAGGGTAGGCTATTAATTTTTTCATTTGCACAAGTGAGTTGAATTTAACGTCTGATTTTTAATGAAATTTGTTGTGTTTTAAGTTTCCTGGCCACCTCAATTTTATACTTTTTGCCTTTCATTTTTTCATCTTTAATATTAGCTAGAAGTTTCTTCACAACATTTGATCTAACTGCAACGAAAGAAATAAAATCTTTCACATCTATCAAGCCTATATCAGATATATTGAGTTTCCCTTTTTGCAAAAAGAAGCCAACTATATCACCCTTATTCAGTTTGTTCTTCTTTCCCCCGCTCACATATATTGTCTGGTATACAGGTTGATGGGGTAGTGGATTTCCTGTAGAAACCTTTAAGACATCTAAATTTTCAGGAATATAATCCGGAGTCATTTCATCCTTAAACTGTATGATATAGGCCGTTCCTGTAGCATGCATTCTTGCTGTACGTCCGTTTCGATGCACAAATTCGGTTTCTGTACCCGGCAGATGATAATGAATCACATGATTCATCTCAGGTATATCTAGTCCCCTGGCTGCCAAATCTGTTGTTACCAGGTAATTCAAACTTCCGTTTCTGAATCTTACAAGAGTTCTCTCCCTATCATCTTGATCCATACCCCCGTGATAAAAACCGATCTCAATTCCTTTATTGCTCAATAGTTCGCTAACCCTTTCTGTTGATTCTCTATGATTACAAAATATTAGTGCCGGCTCTGAATTAAGTGAACATATAAGATTGAATAAAGAATCTATTTTGTCTTTGTCAGGAGATTCAACAAGTTTAATAGTAAGCGCCTCACTTTTCTCTTCTTCCAGAAAATCGAGTGTTACAGGAGTTCCTAGCTCCACAAAGTCTGGTATTTCTATGTCGGAAGTAGCTGAAAGCAAAACTCTTTTTTGAAGGACAGGCAGCTGACTGATAATTGTATTCATTTCATCCTGAAAACCTAACTGCAAAGATTTATCAAATTCATCCAGCACCAGTATTTTGATGAAATTGGTGTCAAACGATTTTCTTTTCAGATGGTCTGTCAATCGTCCGGGTGTACCGATAAGCAAAGCAGGTGGATTACTCAGGTTCTTTAGTTCAGTTTCTATAGAGTGTCCCCCGTAACATACATTCACCTTATATTTGTTGCCCAGCTTTTTCCACACTTGTTCAGTCTGAAGGGCCAATTCTCTCGATGGAACAACAATAAGGCATTGTACATTTGTTATATTTTCATCCAATAATTGAAGAATAGGAAGAAGAACTGCAAGAGTCTTTCCAGAACCGGTAGGTGATAACAGCAATACGTTTTGCTCCTCAACTATCGAGCTCTGAGCAGCCTTCTGCATGTCGTTAAGGCTCTCAATTCCCAAATTGGATAGTATTTGTTTGTTTTGATCTTCTGCTTTCATAAAACAAATGTACAATATTTTTATTTCACAAAAGTGTCTGCTTTTTTATTAGAAAAATAAATATCATGAACTTAGATGCTATTTGCAGCGTTTAAAGCAGATGGAAAAACAGTTTTTACTGTTCATATCTATTCTGGTGCTTTCTCTGCAAGTTAAAAGTCAGGAACGCCCAATTCTGGATATTATGCTAACTAATTACGAATATCCTTTCAAGGTTGATTATTTTCACTTCAATAGCCAGCAGCAAGATCTTAAAATGGCATATATGGATATACAACCTAAAGATAGCAACGGAAAAGTTGTTGTCTTGCTGCATGGAAAAAACTTCAATGGTGCCTATTGGAAAACCTCTGTAGATGCACTCACAAGTGAAGGCTACAGAGTTATAGTTCCAGATCAGATAGGTTTTGGTAAATCATCAAAACCTCACAGTTATCAATTTTCGTTCCAACAGTTGGCTATTAATACAAAAGAACTTATCGATTATCTTTCAATTGATAAAATAAGTGTTTTAGGGCATTCTATGGGTGGTATGTTAGCAACACGATTTACTTTAATGTATCCTGATAATGTAGAGAAACTTATTCTCGAAAATCCAATCGGACTCGAAGACTGGAAAATGGTTGCACCGTATACAACAATCGATGAGCATTATAAAAACGAACTAAAAGCCAGTTATGAAAGCACTAAAGCTTATCAATTGGCATTTTATTACGACAATAACTGGAAGCCCGAATATGATGAATGGGTATATCTTCTCACAGGATGGGTAGAAAATCGCGAGTATCCCATTGTTGCGTGGAATAATGCGCAAACAGCCGATATGATATTCACTCAACCAGTTTTATATGAATTTCAAAATATTCAAGTTCCAACTTTACTAATAATAGGCACAAGAGATCGCACAGCAATTGGTAAGAATAAAGTAAAAGATGAATCAATTCGAGAGAAAATGGGACTCTATCAATTTTTAGGTAAGAAAACATAAAATAGTATTACTAATTCTAAATTAGTAGAGTTAGATGGCATCGGACATCTTCCACATATTGAAGCATTTGATCAATTTATAATTCCACTAAAAGAATTCTTAAGAGATTAAATTTATCTCACTCTATTAGTGCCTCTGCCTCCAAGTCCCCAAGATACCATTATACTATGAGTAAATCCATCCATAGGCTGTGGTGTGTCTCCTCTTCCCACTATACTTCTGTTAAAATCTTGCATACGGTAAGTGTATCTAACACTTATTCTGCTCCAATTTTCATCAGAACTCTCTCCATAATAAGAGGGCATAGATATATTGAATTTGTAATCAAAACCAATACCTACCTGTGGAAACCAAGAGTTTAATTTAAGTTTCTTTAGTTCAGGCAACTCTTTAGTTACATCTTCTGACGCAGAAAAACCGCTATAGCCCCCACCAATATATGGATAAACAGAGAATCTTTTATTATCAAGCAGAAGATAACCTGCATTTAAATAACCAACTCCAAGAGTTGCAGAAGACTCTTTATCCCATACTGCATTATTTATATATATATCCTTTTTAAGTCCATGTCCCGAAAACCCAAATCCTAAAATACCAACTAGCTTTTTATATCTTAAATCAAAAGCCATCTCCATGCTGCCACCTGTATTAAAATAATCGCTTAAATTACCTGTTGGAACCACTACTCCAAGACCAAACATATCCCAGTAAAATGCCCATGGAGAAGGTTCAAATTTAAATCTTATAGTCTCTCTAATGATTGTTTCGTAAGGACTTTCGGGATATTTTTCAAGAAACCGGTCAGAAAGTTCATTAATATAGGAGGTTTGCTCAGAGTTATAATCAATCCTACCATCGCTCATTCCAGCCCTTATGATATCTTCCAGCTGCAGAACCAGAAACTCTTTATCCATATTCGAGATATCACTATTTTCGATAAATACAAGAAGTATATCTTTATTCTCAACTGTTTGTTGAAATAAGGTAGTAAACAGATTGTCGGTTTGAGCTAGAATTCTTACAGAATTTGAAACTGGATGCCTAAAATCTACCTGTTTAATAAAATCTATAAGCTCATCATACTCTTCTGTCCAATAGAGAATGTATATATATTCGATAGGATAAAAAGTATTGTAAACATTATTGCTGTTATCTGCAAGTAAAAGGTCCTTAACCTCTTTAGCTCTAAGCATGTCACTTTTCACAATATAATCTTGTAATAATCGCCTACCCTTATCTAAAAAATCGTGACTCGATTGTTCATAGTTCATTATCTGATTACGCAATGAATCATTTTGAGAAAATGACTTCATGGAAATAGTTGCAATGAGTAGAATTGCAAGATGTAGTTTCAGTTTCATGATAATTTTTTTTATTCTATTTTAATATCAGAATTACAAAAACAAAAGTATATAATTATTTTAACTAAAAGTAAATCTGCATTCAATTAATTGCTATACTGAGTAGTATATCTTAATTCACTAAAGAAGTTATTTATAATGCTTGAAGATTAAACTTGCAAATTAAATAATTTTTTATCTTTGAGTAACACAAAAATAAACACCATGAGCGAACAAGTAAAGAAATTTGGTACTTCTGCAGTTTATTTCACTGCTATTGCAACATTATTTGGAGCGATACTTTTCTTGCGTTTTGGTTATGCAGTGGGCACAGTTGGTCTATGGGGTGTATTTGCACTTATCATTTTAGGTAATATGGTAACTATTCCCACAGCAATGGCCATATCTGAGCTTTCAACCAATAAGCGAGTTGAAGGTGGCGGTGAATATTTTATTATCTCACGTTCATTTGGATTGAATATTGGAGGTACTCTAGGCATAATGCTTTATTTGTCACAAACTATAAGTGTTGCCTTTTATATTATTGCATTCACAGAGGCATTTGGTTTCTTTTTCGAATTTATGAATAACCAATTTGGAATTGAACTGCCTCGTCAGGCTATTAGTGTTCCGGTGATGCTCCTTCTGTCGGTTTTGGTAATTGTGAAGGGAGCTAATATGGGCATGAAGGCATTGTATCTGGTAGTAGGTTTGCTTATACTCTCGGTAATTCTTTTTTTCTTAGGCAAACCTGTAGAAGGCAACATTACCACATATTTTGAATCAAATGCAAAATGGATGAATAGCAGTCAACTCTTTGTGGTTTTTTCTATTATCTTTCCTGCTTTTACCGGAATGACAGCCGGTGTAGGTTTGTCTGGTGATTTAAAAAAACCGGGCAAATCTATTCCGATTGGTACCATAGCAGGCACGTTAACCAGTTTTATTGTCTACTTTTTCATTGCTTATAAACTGTCAATTTCTGCTTCATCTTGGCAACTTTCAAATAATCAACTTATAATGGCAGAGATAGCTTTGTTTGGTAGTGTTATAGTACCATTAGGATTAGCTGCTTCCACATTTTCATCTGCTTTAGGGTCTATAATGGTAGGACCAAGAACTCTGCAAGCTATTGCACTCGATAATACAATTCCAATTAAATCGTTTAATAGATGGCTCACAAAAATTAGAGAGAAAGACAACGAGCCTGTAAATGCTACAATTTTAACTTGTTTATTAGCCCTGGTTTTTGTTGCTATTGGTGGAGTGGATGTTGTTGCTCAGATAATAACCATGTTTTTCTTGGTTACATATGGAACCCTGTGCCTGATATCTTTTCTAAATCATTTCGGAGCATCACCCTCTTACAGGCCATCTTTTAAGTCGAAATGGTATATCTCTTTACTTGGTTTTTTGGCTGCCGTGTGGGTAATGTTCCAGATTAGTCTCACATATACATTTATTGCATTCACAACAATCACATTGATATATCTTTATATGGATTATTACCATAAGGGAAGGAAAGGGTTTGCGGCACTGTTTGCCAACTCCCTGTTCAAGGTAAATAGAGATCTTCAGATATATCTTCAAAAGAAAAGAACTAGGCATGCATTAAAAAACGACTGGAGGCCAAGTGCAATTTGTATCTCAAAAAACACATTTAAGCGAAATAATGCGTTAAAACTTATCGACTGGATATCATATAAATATGGTTTTGGCACATACTTGCATCTAATTGATGGATACTTTTCGAGAAAAACCTCTGCACAAGCCGAAGAAGAATTAAAATGGTTGGTATCCAACCTTGACTCTTCTAACCATGTTTATATAGATACATTAATTTCTCCTTCAACTACCTCAGCAATTGCTCAGTCAATTCAGATACCGGGTATTGCTGGTATGGAAAATAATATGGTAATATTTGAGTTCGAGAAAAACGACTCAAAAGATTTGATTCAAATCATCGATAACTTCCGAATGGTAAATGCGGGAGGATTTGACGTTTGTATTCTGGCTTCCACTCAAAAACCAATATTGTATAAAAATGGTGTTCATATTTGGGTAAGAAGTTTTGATACAGAAAATACAAATTTAATGATTTTGCTTGGATTCATTATACTTGGGCATCCCGACTGGAAAAGTGCTAATATAAAGCTTTTTAATATTTGTAGTGAAGATGATGCAGAAAAGGTGAGAAAACAGATGATTGAGTTGGTTGAAACAGGACGCTTGCCTATCACTTCTAAGAATGTTGAAGTTATTATTAAAGATCCTAACAGGAGTGTGAAAGAGATAATCTGCTCGAATTCGCTTGAGGCTGGACTTACAATGATTGGATTTAATGAAAACAGTTTTAATAATAATAACACAGAATTATTTAGTGGTTACGACGAAATAGGTAATATACTTTTTGTGCATTCAAATGGAGTAAAAGAAATTGAATAATTTAAAATCTCTAGTTATATCATATAGTAGTGCATTCTACATAAATACTGTTAGAATGTAACATCCTGTCGTAAGAAGCTGTATAAATCCAAAAATGAGTTACTAAAACATTCCAATGTTTAGGAAGCTCAACTGTTGCTTTACAGTTGCTCCTTTTAAACGAATTGTGGCTAAAAATCTCATAGGGTAAAGCCTCATTAAAGCATACAATGGTTACTCTGTCATTTGAATTGGCAAGCTTTATATTAGAGTCAATCTCATAATCCCATTTAAAGTTTGCAGTATTGGTTTTTTCATCAATATGCAACGTAACCACTGACAATGGATGAAGCTTTCCCTCGGCAATTTTAATCTTACTGTAGTCAATCTTAAAATTAGGATGTGTGCCAATTACCGCCTCCCTATTTACCTTACCGCATACAGTACCATATGCAATTTTATCGTTATTATACCCTATTTTAATTTGAGCAAATAGAGGAGAAACCATTTGACTCACAAATCCAAATCTGGTGCGATGTGCAGTCTGTTTTGCTGTTTTAGGATTTCGAGGTTCTGTGTATGTTCTGAATCTTTGCTGTCCATTTACTGTATAAGCTACTATGGGACCAATTTTTCCGGATAATCCCATTTTAGTTAAATCTATATTACCCATGATATTAATATTTTCAATTGTTGTAAAATTAACAATTATAAATTAAAAATGCAATTATAAACAGTACACTTTTACCGTACCAACTCCTTATCAACTATGTAAAATGACAGAGTTAATACAGAGATGATACAGTGTTGATAGGGAGTTGGCCAGCAGTAAGTATAAATTAGTTAATAATTAAAGATTTAATTAAAATATTTTTCTATTGACATATACTGTCAATAATTCAAAATATCTTTGTATATTTAAAAATAGATTGTTTAGTATATGGCGGAACATTTAACAAATAATATCCGAATTGATGGGCATGATTATTCACTTGCCTCAAATCCACTTCGTCATTATCTCGAAATGAATAATATTACAATTGAGGGTTATTGTACTGTTTGTAATGAAGGATATCTTACTGATTGGGATTTAATTGATAATAAACTTTATCTTGTTGATGTTACCCCATGTTATACCGACGAAGAAGGAGAAATGGTTATGTCGATGGAGCATCTATTTCCTGGTGAAGAAAGGGTTTTTGCAGATTGGTTTTCAGGTGAACTTGAGATTTATAAAGGCGAAATGCTTGATTATTCGCAAATTAATTTTAAATCAACATTCGAAGAGCATATTTATATAGAGATAAAAGAGGGTGAGATTGTTAACACTTACGTTGAAGATAATAGAGGTAAAGTATTTATTGATTAATTAATTTAATTTCATAGTCCCAAAATTGAGCAATACATAAAAAGCATAGGAGAAAGTTCTGTTTTTTTAGAAAAGCGTTCCGATTACATCAACTCTGTTTTTTATTTCAGGCCTGTTCCTGTCAATTCTAGGATTTCCGGCATCAAGGCTTATTTTGTGTGCAGTCATAAGATGGGTAGAGTAGGGCTTCATTAACTGATTTATAACCTCCATGTCAGCTGTGGGGTCTGTCCATTCTTCAATGCAGTTTTTTGGCAATATTAAAGGCATGCGCTTCTTAGAATTGTGAATTGTTGCCATAAGAGGATTTGCATCTGTGGTGATGATTGAGAATGTATCACGAAGCTCACCAGTCTGTCTGTTTAACCAGGTATTATATATGCATCCCAGGTAAAATACAGTTTCGTCGGCAGGGTATATGTAATATGGTTGCTTTAGTTTACCATTATGTTGCCACTCATAAAAACCATCAAGTGGAAGTACGCATCGTTTGTTTATAATAGAGTCTCTGAAAGATGGTTTTTGATGTATTGTATCGCTTCTGGCATTGAGGGTCATGTTGGCAAGCTCTTCTGCTTTTTCTTCGTTAGCGGCAAATGATGGTATTAATCCCCATTCAGAGATATCAACTGAATCACTCTTAAACACAGGTAGTTTAGGGTGAACAAAACCTGAAACTAAATAGTAGGGATTACTAAATTCCCCCACCATTTTAAGCTTTGGGTAGGCTTTAAGGTGCTCCTTTACAGCCTTTATTGCTTTGCCTTCAAACGAAACAGTGAAGCACATACTATTTTGTTGTTACGTAAACTGACTGATTACTTATAACCAATAATTCTGAGAGGTCTTCGGCAACAATAATATTTGGATATTTACTCAACTCATCTCTTGTTGTTGCTCCGTTAAGTACTCCATAGAAATCAATACCTGCAGCTTTTGCTGTTTCTGCATCAATAATACTATCTCCAATGTATAAACAACTGTTTTTATATGAGTTTAACTTCTCAATTGCTAATAGTAACCCCTCGGGTGATGGTTTGTGATTAGTTACATCTTCACCTCCAACAATTAAATCTACAAGCTCTTCATCAAACTCTCTCTCAAGAACTTCTTTTATGCGATAGCGATATTTGGTTGAAACTATACCAAGTTTTACCCCATTATCCTTTAAAGTCATTAAAACTTCTGCAGTTTCTGGAAACAGAATAGTGTTTTCTGTCATACAATCGTCTGCTTTTTTTACATACTCCTTTACATAGCTGGCTAATTTCACTTTATCAGTTATTCCAGTTAATGATTTAAAGGAGTTTTCGAGTGTCATCCCAATTGTACGCTTTATCTCTTCATCACTTACTCCTTTAAATCCATGTTCTTCTAAAACATGTTTAAAGCAGATGATAATTCCTTTTGAAGAGTCCGCTAAAGTGTAATCGAAATCAAATATATAAGTATCGTAATTATTCATAAAATTAAAAATAGTAAATTATTTTAGAAGAGTTAATCTAAGTTAGTATTTGAATCATCAAAATCCGACTCTTCTAACTGAGGACATATTTTATCAGTAAACAGTATGCCATTCAGGTGATCAAACTCATGCTGGAATATTATTGAAGTGAAATCTCCAGATCTGCTATATCCTTCTAGTCGCTCTTTGTGGAAGTTGCCATACTCATCCCAATACTCAACTTCAACCCATGGAAATCTAATAGAATTTGCACTTATATTTGGAATTGAGAGACATCCATCTCCTTCGAAGCAGATAGTCTCACTTGGAAAATCAACTATCCTGGGGTTAATTGCAACCTGTATAGGATAGTTTGGTTTATCTATTCTAATAAATATAAATATATTTTTCAATACCCCCACTTGAGGAGCAGCAATACCAACGCCACCCTCCTCGTTCATTGTAACAATTAAACGCTCAATTAATAGTTGCAAATCATTATCTGCTGTAATAGAATCTGTGTCAATATCTGAAGATTTCATTCTTAGGGTAAACGAGTCTATGGCGTCAGTAGTAAGTAGTACCCGAAAGCTAGTCTCACTATTTCCATTACGAATAATTTCTAATTCTCTTTCTGTAAATGCCATTGTTAGTTGTACTGAAATTAAAAGTGCGAATATAGTAGTTATTATCCTCATTCTATTTTTTATTGATAATCTATAAACAAATATACTTGATTAAAAGTTAAAGGTATATGTTATACACCTTTTAAAATTAACAATATAATATTTAATAAAAAGAAGTTATGGGAAGCAAGTCAAGTGGTTCTGCTGGTGATGCAGTTTA
>CAYZHS010000048.1:0-3625 GCA_964478295.1 uncultured Proteiniphilum sp.
GAATCGCCGCGGTAGTTCGTCTGACTTCATCTCTCTTTTTCAACAGAATTATGAGGATATAAACAGTGATGGAAAACTGGCCAACATCTACAGTATTACTATGAGTGACAGAGTTAGCCCCACAGCAACAAATGCTCAGGTTATTTCTGTATTGCGTGAAGAACTTGCGAGTGTAGCCGACAACTCATTTAATGTACTTGCAACTCGTATAGACCGTTTTGGTGTTGTTGCACCAAACATTCAGCGTCTGGATAGAGCAGAGCGTATATTGGTAGAGCTACCAGGTATAACAGAACCAGAACGTGTGCGTAACCTTCTTCAGGGTAGTGCAAACCTTGAGTTCTGGAAAACTTATAACCTAAACGAACTTGGAGTCTATTTTAATGAATTAAATTCAAGATCTTCCGACTACGCAATGGCTATGCGTTCAAATCAAACTGAGGCAGACACAACAACAGAAGCAGACTCGCTTGGCGAGGTTATTGATGCAATGGTTATTGAGGAACTGCCAGAAGCTGCTGACGTGTATGAAGATGAAAAAAAGGTTGTTATTGACAAGAGTTTTATTGAGTATTTCAACGAACCATATTTTGCAATGGGAGGCGCAGCCGGTCCTGTTGTTGGTACTGTTTCTAAACTTGATACTGCTGCAGTTAACTTCCTTCTTGAAAGATATAAAGACGTATTCCCTGCTGATGCTCGTTTTAAATGGGGCTTCAAGGCAGTTGATCAGCGCGACACATATTTTGAACTCTACGCACTTAAGGGTGATGGAAGCAGCAGAGGTCCGGCCTTAACTGGCGACGCTGTTGTAAATGCACGTGCCGACCAGGGTCAGCAAGGTTCTGCATGGGAGGTTAGCATGACTATGAACTCTGCCGGAGCAAGCAGATGGGCAACTATTACAGGTGCTGAAATTGGCAACTCAATTGCTATCTTACTTGATGGTTATGTATATTCTGCACCAAGGGTTAACGACCGTATAGAGGGTGGCCGCTCTTCAATTACAGGAAACTTCTCTCCACAGGAGGCGCAAGACCTTGAAAACGTACTTAAGTCGGGTAAAATGCAGGCTGGCGTACGTATTGTGCAGGAAGACGTAGTTGGTCCTTCACTTGGACAAGAAGCTATTAAAGATGGATTTATTTCATTTATTATTGCTCTTGTAGTTCTATTTATTTTCACTTGTATTCTTTATGGTTTCATACCTGGAATGGTGATAAATGGAGCTCTGTTGCTTAACCTGTTTTTCACTTTGGGTGTTCTTGCTGCATTTCAAGCGGTGCTTACACTTCCGGGTATTGCGGGTATGATTCTTTCTATTGCAATGGCTGTTGATGCCAACGTTCTTATCAACGAACGTATTAAAGAGGAACTGGCAGCCGGCAAATCATTACGCCGTGCAATTGAAGACGGATATAAAAACGCATTCTCTGCCATCTTCGACGCTAACTTTACAAGTATTATTGTAGGGGTTATATTGGCATTTTTTGGAGTTGGAGCAATCAGAGGTTTTGCTGTAACATTGATTATTGGTATTGCAGCTTCGTTCCTGACAGCTGTTTTCTTAACACGCTTGCTTTATGAAGCAGTATTAGCTAAGGGTAAATGGCAAAATCTCACTTTCAATTCTCCTGTTACTAAGGGAATTGCAACTGAATTCAACTACAAGTTTATACAGAACAGCAAGAAGGTTAATATGGGTATTGCCGCATTTGTGGTAATCAGTGTTATCTCTCTGTTTACTCTTGGATTGAGCTCGGGTATCGATTTCACAGGTGGTCGCAACTACATTGTTAAGTTTGATCAACCAGTAAGAGTTGACGAAGTGCAGGATGCATTGGTTCCATATTTCGACGAATCGGTAAGAGTTATTACTATTGGAAGCAACGAGCAGGTTAGAGTTTCAACTAACTACATGATTGAAGAAGATGGCGAGAATATCGAAAGAGAACTGCGCGATCTGTTGGGTGAGGGACTTGCACAATATATGACTCCCGGAAAGAGTATCGACGATCATATTATGAGTTCGCAGAAGGTGGGACCAAGTATTGCTGAAGATACAATCAGAAATTCGGTTATCGCTTTGGTGCTTGCATTAATCTGTATGGGATTATATATCCTTGTACGTTTCCGCAACCTTGCTTTCTCTGCTGGTACTGTTGCATCACTTGCAATTGATACATTTGCTGTGGTTGGTCTTTATTCTCTTCTTTGGAAGGTTATGCCTTTCTCAATGGAGCTTGACCAGACTTTTGTGGCAGCAATACTCACAGTAGTGGGATACTCAATTAACGATAAGGTGGTTGTGTTTGACCGTGTTCGTGAATATAAACAACTATACCCAAAACGTGGTTTACTTGATTTGTTTAACGACTCACTAAACGCTACTTTGGCGCGTACTATCAATACCGGATTGAGTACTATACTGGTAATTATCTGTATCTTGTTCTTCGGTGGTGATGCAGTTAGAAGCTTTATGTTTGCAATGTTAATTGGTGTTGTTGTAGGTACAGTAACCAGCTTGTTTGTTGGTGCTCCTGTAGCATACCTTATATTAAACAAAAAAGAGGGTAGCGTAAAAGCATAATTCTATGCATTCTCTACTATAATATTTCGGGCAGCACTTTGTGTTGCCCGTTTTTTTTATAATAAAAATGGAATTATAGCCCTTTAGCTTTTTACAATTATTTTTATTATCTTTGTGGAAGGTGGAATTAAGGCTACCAATTAATCAATATAATTTTTTCTATGTCGGAATTAGTAGGGCAAATATCACAGATAATAGGTCCTGTTGTGGATGTGCATTTTAAGTTTGATGATACACAAGAGGTTAAATTACCTTCCATAAAGGATGCACTTAGAGTTAAACGAACTGATGGAGATGAAGTGTTTCTTGAAGTTCAGCAGCACATAGGAGAAAATATCGTTCGTACGGTTGCTATGGAGAGCACTGACGGGCTTAGCAGGGGACTTGAGGTGAAAGCCCTCGGACGACCAATTAGTGTTCCTGTAGGCGACCAGATAAAGGGTCGACTACTTAATGTAGTGGGACGTCCAATTGATGGATTGTCTAAGCTTTCAAGAGATAACCAATATCCTATTCACCGTGAGGCTCCGAAATTTGAAGATCTTACTACATCCGAAGAGATACTGCATACTGGTATAAAGGTAATCGACTTGCTTCAACCTTATCTGAAGGGTGGCAAGATTGGGCTTTTTGGTGGTGCAGGTGTGGGTAAGACTGTTATCATTATGGAACTTATCAACAATATTGCTAAGGGTCATAAAGGATATTCGGTTTTTGCAGGTGTTGGAGAGCGTACACGTGAGGGTAACGACTTGCTAAGAGAGATGATCCAGTCGGGTGTAATTAAATATGGCAAGGAGTTTAAGAAGGGAATGGACGAGGGGAAATGGGACCTGAGCAAGATTGATTATGAGAAGCTGAAAGAGTCTCAGACTACTCTTGTGTTTGGTCAGATGAACGAACCACCCGGAGCTCGTGCATCTGTTGCACTAACGGGACTGGCTGTTGCTGAATCTTTTCGCGACAGTGGTGGTGAAGGCAGCGATACTCTTTTGTTTATTGATAATATATTCCGTTTTGTTCAGGCAGGTTCGG
>CAYZHS010000048.1:3635-10833 GCA_964478295.1 uncultured Proteiniphilum sp.
TCTACAAAATATGGTTCTATTACTTCTGTACAGGCTGTTTATGTGCCTGCTGACGACCTTACTGACCCTGCTCCGGCAACAACTTTCAGTTATCTCGACGCATCTACTGTATTGAGCAGAAAGATTGCTTCTCTTGGTATATATCCTGCAGTTGATCCTCTGGAGTCGTCTTCTCGTATTCTGGACCCGCTGATTGTAGGTGAAGATCACTACTATACTGCCATGAGAGTTAAACAGATTCTGCAACGTTATAAGGAGTTGCAGGACATTATCTCTATTTTAGGAATGGAGGAGCTTTCTGACGAAGATCGTGTAACGGTGAACCGTGCCAGAAAAGTACAGCGCTTTTTATCTCAACCATTCTTTATGGCCGAACAGTATACGGGACAGCCTGGTGTAATGGTTGCAATTGAGGATACGGTTAAAGGTTTTAAAATGATACTCGATGGTGATATGGATATGTATCCGGAAGTGGCGTTTATGAATGTGGGTACAATTGAAGATGTAATTGAAAAGGGTAATATACTTTTAGAACAGAGCAAGAAGTAAATAAAACTATTATGTGACTATTGTACACAATATAGAAAACGAACATAAATCAACAATATGAAACTGGAAATCATAAGTCCCGAAAAGGTATATTTTAAAGGAGAAATCGAATGGATTACTCTACCAGGTGCATTGGGACCGTTCCAGATTTTAAAAAATCACGCACCGCTTATATCATCACTTACACGTGGCCAGATTATTCTTTCGTCTGATGGGCACATAAAGGATTTAAATATTAGTGATGGTTTTGTAGAAGTAAATAATAACAATATAATTGTCTGCATAGATTCTGTATATAAATAATGAATAAACTGACTAAATATTTGTTTTTGCTTCACACTGTAATTATGATTATTACAGGTGTTAGTGGCTGGTTGGTGGTACATCACATATTGCCACAAATGCGGTTTAATGGTTATGCTATTATCCCTGTATTTTTTTATATAATGGGACTGATATTTATTTGGCGCTTTAAAGAGGCTCCTTTTCATAATTCGGCTTATATAGTAAATCTTTATATGTTGCTGAAGATTATAAAGTCGTCTATCTCAGTTGCCATAATTGTGATATATTGGATAATACATACAACTTTCGTAAAAAACTTTGCTATTGTTTTCATTATATTTTATCTTATAAGTATGTTGTGGGAAACACTTATATATATGAAAATGGAGAGATATATGAAATACAAATCAGATCAGAACAGACATCCTGAGGAAAGAGAGCATATAGAATAATGAGATATAGGTTATACAAATTTTGGTTGTTGCTAATAGTAATTTATGCAACTTCTATAAACATAAATGCTTCTAATAATTCAATTGCAGAGGCTGCATTGCAGGAAGAAGCGATTCTGCAGGAAGAAGCACTTGCAACGGAAGAGCTCAATGTAAAGGAGCTTATTCTGGGGCACTTGGCAGACTCTTATGAGTGGCACATCTGGAGTAATGGTGAGAAGCATATTGCCTTATCGCTTCCTGTAATTTTGCACAGCAAATCTTCTGGCTGGCATCTGTTTTCTTCTTCAAAATTTAATCATGGCAAAAGCAGTTATAAAGGTTTTCAAATTGCTTCTGAAGGGAAATACAACGGAAAGATTGTAGAAATAGATGTCTCTGGCAATGAGGTTAGACCTTTAGACCTGTCGATGACTAAAAATGCAGCTTCGCTTATAATCAACTCAATAATTCTGATTCTAATTATCTTAGGAGTTGGACGTGTTATGAAACGTGATCCGTTAAAATCTAATAAGGGTTTTGCAGGATTAATGGAAATGTTTATACTTACAATAGAGGATGAGGTTGTGAAGCCAACTGTGGGTAAAGATTATAAGCGTTACTCGCCATACCTGCTCACGGTGTTTTTCTTTATCTTTATAAACAACCTGATGGGATTAATTCCATTCTTTCCGGGGGGTGCGAATGTAACTGGTAATATTGCAGTTACATTTGTATTGGCTGTGGCAACTTTTCTTGTGATTAATCTTACAGGTTCAAAAGAATATTATAAAGAGATATTCTGGCCAGATGTGCCAACATGGCTAAAGGTGCCATTTCCACTTATGCCTTTTATTGAAGTAGTGGGCATGTTTACAAAGCCTTTTGCTTTAATGATTCGTCTTTTTGCAAATATAATGGCTGGCCATGCTATTGTATTGGGACTAGTTTGCCTTGTTTTTGTAACTGTTAGCATGGGGTCTGCAATAAATAGTTCTATGACAGTTTTATCTGTTGTGTTTACTGTTTTTATTGAATTTGTGGAACTTTTGGTTGCATTTATTCAGGCTTATGTGTTTACACTACTATCGGCAGTTTTTATAGGTCTGGCACGACATGACAATTCAGAAAAGAGTAGTGGGATTGTTAAAAGTAAAATAAATTGAAAGTAGAATAAGAGTAATATATTAAAGATAAATTTAACAACTAAAAATTATGGAATTATTATCAGTTTTATTGCAGGTATCCGATAGTTTAGGTACAATTGGTGCTGCTTTTGGTGTAGCAATAGCAGTTATTGGTGCTGCATTAGGTATAGGAAGAATAGGTAAAGCTGCAGTAGAAGGTATAGCTCGTCAGCCTGAAGCAGGAGCAGATATTCGTACAACAATGATTATCTCGGCTGCTCTAATAGAGGGTGTGGCTCTGTTTGCTATTGTGGTTTGTGGTTTTATTCTTTAAAATTTAACTGATATGTCGTTATTGACACCCGAACCCGGGCTGCTCTTCTGGATGACGATATCTTTTGGAATTGTTGTTGTAATACTGGTTAGATATGGGTTTCCCACAATTCTGCAATCAGTAGAAAAACGAAATAACTATATAGAAGAATCACTTAAGTCGGCAAGGGAGGCTAATGAAGAACTTGCCAAAGTAAAAGAGACAAGTGAGTTGATTCTGGCAGACGCCCGTAAAGAACAAAAAGTTATTCTGAAAGAAGCAGCCAGGCTTAGCGAACAAATTATGAATGAGGCAAGGGAGAAAGCTGCAGTTGAATCTGATAAGATGATAACTAAAGCAAGAACTCAGATTAATGCCGAGAAAGAGGAAGCTTTAAAATCGATAAGAAGCGAAGTAACAACACTCTCTATTGCCCTTACCGAAAAAATACTTCGTGAGAAGTTGAGTAGCGAGAAGGAGCAAATGGGAATGATTGACAGGTTACTAGATGAGATTGAAATTTCAAAATCGTAAAAAGAATGGATAGAGGATTAATTTCAACACGTTATGCAAGATCTTTGCTGGACTATGCTACTGAAACTGGTCAGCAAAAAGAGGTGTATGAAAGTTTGAAGACTCTTTCGGAAGTTTTCTGGAAGGTTCCTGAGATACGTGTTGCTCTAACCAATTCATCAATAAAGAAGGAGAAGAAGAAGGAAATACTGAATACTGCCACAGGTGGTAATGCTCCATCTTCTCTTGATAAGATGGCTGATCTGGTTTTCCATAACGAAAGAGAAGATCTTATTCAGTATATCGCTCTTCGTTATGTTGAACTTTATAGAGAAAGATTTAATATTTTGCATGGGAAGCTTGTAACAGCAGTTCCTTTAGATTCAAATGAAAACAAGAGCTTTCTTAAGCGAATACAGAAGTTAGTGGATGAGAAGCTGGAGCTGGACCCGGTGGTTGAACCCGATCTTATTGGAGGTTTTGTACTTCATTTAGATGATTTTAGATGGGATGCAAGTGTAGCGGGTGAACTAACTCGTATTAAAAGTCATTTTAAAAAAATTGAAGCTGTAAGTGCTTTACAAAACAAATAGTGTAAATAAACAGAGATTATGGCAAATAATGCAATTAAAGTAAGCGAAGTCTCCGAGTTGCTTAGGATGCAACTGGAAGGTATTGACACCGACGTAAAGTTTGATGAAACCGGCACCGTAATAAGTGTAAGCGATGGTGTGGTAAGAATATTCGGACTTCGCAATGCTGAATCTAATGAACTATTGGAGTTCGATAATGGTATGCAGGCCATAGTTATGAATCTCGAAGAGGATAATGTTGGTGCAATACTTCTTGGTGCATCAAATGAAATTAAAGAGGGCTTTACGGTTAAGAGAACAGGTAGAGTTGCTAATATTTTTGTTGGTGAGGGTATGCTTGGAAGGGTTATTTCGCCAACAGGAGAACCAATAGATGGTAAGGGTCCGATAAAAGGCGAACTTGTAGAGATGCCTCTTGAAAGAAGAGCTCCAGGAGTAGTTTTCCGCGAACCTGTTGATACCCCTCTGCAGACCGGTTTAAAATCGATTGACGCTATGATTCCGATAGGCAGGGGTCAGCGTGAGCTTATTATCGGCGACCGTCAGACTGGTAAGACCAGTATAGCTATTGATACTATTCTTAATCAAAGGAAGAGCTTCGAGGAGGGTAATCCTGTTTACTGTATTTATGTAGCAATTGGACAAAAAGGCTCATCTGTTGCCACCATCGTCAAAACTCTTGAAGATCACGGTGCTATGGATTACACTACTATAGTATCTGCAAGTGGCTCTGATCCTGCTGCATTGCGTTATATAGCTCCATTTGCAGGAGCAGCAATTGGTGAGTATTTTAGAGATACAGGCAGGCACGCATTGGTGGTATATGACGATTTATCTAAACAGGCAGTTGCTTATAGAGAAGTTTCTTTGATACTCCGACGTCCATCGGGCAGAGAGGCATATCCGGGTGATATTTTCTATTTACACTCACGTCTGCTTGAAAGAGCTGCCAACATCATTTCACAAGAAGAGGTTGCAGTTAAAATGAACGACCTGCCAGTGAGTCTGGCAAACAAAGTTAAAGGTGGTGGTTCACTTACAGCACTTCCAATTATCGAAACACAGGATGGCGACGTATCGGCCTATATTCCAACTAATGTTATTTCAATTACCGACGGTCAGATATTCTTAGAAGCAGACCTGTACAACAAGGGTGTCAGGCCAGCTGTTAACGTTGGTATTTCAGTTTCTCGCGTTGGGGGTAATGCACAGATAAAAGCAATGAAAAAGGTAGCCGGTTCGCTTAAAATAGACCAGGCACAATATCAGGAGCTAGCTGCTTTCACTAAATTTGGTGGTGATATGGATGCGGTTACTGCTATGACTATAGACAAGGGTCAGAAAAATGAGCAACTACTTGTACAGCCGGTTCATACTCCAATGAGTGTAGAACACCAGATTGCTGTATTGTATTGCGGAACCCATGGACTTTTAAAAGATATTCCACTATCAAGAGTTTTGGAATTTGAGAAGGAGTTTCTTACATCCATTAACCTTGCTCATAAACAAGATGTTCTTGAACCGTTGAAACAGGGTATAATGAACGATGATATTGGAAAAATAATTGAAACGGTAGCTGTTGATGTTATAAAATCAATGCTCGAATAATTAAATGGCACAACTTAAAGACATAAAAACCAGATTACAGTCCGTAAAATCTACTCAAAAGATTACTACGGCCATGATGATGGTATCTTCTGCCAAACTGCAGAAAACTCAAAAGACTTTACTTAATTTATCGCCTTACGAGGCTAAATTAAGTGAGATTCTAAATCTGCTTTTAAGTCAGGAAGAGAATTTTAATACACCTTTTACCGAAGTGAGAGAGGTTAAAAGAGTGGCAATTATGGCTTTTGCTTCAAATAGTGGACTTGCGGGCAGGTTTAATAATAATATAATTACTGAACTTGAGTCGGTTATTGAGTCGTATCTTCCACTAGGCGAAGAGAATATATTGATTTACCCTATTGGCCTTAAGCTGGCGAAAGCTGTTGCTAAAATGGGTCGCGAACCAATAGAAGGAAATTTCTCACAAATGATAGCTAAGCCTTCTTACAACGATATCAGAGTTTTGGCCGATGAACTTATGGAGATGTTCATCGAGAATAAAATTGATAAAGTAGAACTCATATACCATCATTTCAAAAGTAAAGGATCGCAAATAGTTACGCGCGAGCAGTACCTGCCTATAGAACTGAACAGTAATAAGGACAGTGATAACGGTGCAAACAGTGGTGATAATAATGGCAATAACGAAAATATTTCTGGCGACTATATAATTGAACCCGACAGGATTACCATTATTAAAGAGTTGCTTCCAAAAGTTCTGAGGGTTAAAATGTTTACCACATTCATCGACTCAGCAACCTCTGAGCATGCCGCAAGAATGACTGCAATGCAAGTTGCAAATGAGAATGCCGATAATCTTATTGATGAACTCAAAAGAGAATACAATAAACTTCGTCAGGAGTCAATTACAAACGAGCTGCTTGATATTGTAGGGGGCTCTTTTGGTAGAAGATAGTATTAGAGAACTAACTAGTTTCAACTATCTCTTGTTATTACCAATCTTACAAAGCATTATAAAGGTCTTATTATAATTGAGACTGTATTTTACCAATGTAATTGAGAAGCTCTTCCCTACCCTGCTTTTTCTCAGATGAAGTAACAAATATAGGTGGCAACTCTTCCCAGCTCTCTTTCAACTTATTCTTGTAATCTTCAACATTTGTTTGCAATCTAAGTGCACTAAGTTTATCAGCTTTGGTAAAAACAACTGAAAAAGGCACACCATTTTCTCCTAACCACTCCATAAACTCAAGATCAATCAGTTGTGGCTCATGACGCACATCAACAAGAACAAAAAGATTTACCAGTTCTTCTCTTTCCAGAATATAATCTTCAATAATCTCTCTTAGTTTTTCTCTGCCCTCTTTACTTCTTCGTGCATAGCCATAGCCCGGTAAATCCACAAGATACCACTGATCGTTAATTATAAAGTGATTTATAAGAGTAGTTTTACCTGGTTTAGACGATGTCATGGCAAGTCCCTTCTTATTTGTGAGCATATTAATTAAAGAAGACTTACCCACGTTTGAGCGACCAATAAAGGCATACTCAGACTTACCATCTTGTGGACATTTCGTGTAATCGCTGTTACTTACTACGAATTCGGCACTTTTTATAATCATTTCTATTTATATATTTTAGTTTCAAAATCAAACCGTAAAGTTACGTTCTTTTAGTTAGTAATTTCTCAGTTGTGTAATTTCTTTCAATTTAAGTAAGAACTTTCTGTTAAGTAAGAACTTTTAGTTTAAGCAGGCTCTTACTGTTTAATTACTTTTCTTTCTGTTATGGAATTTCTTTCAGCTAAGTAATTTCTTT
>CAYZHS010000049.1:0-10552 GCA_964478295.1 uncultured Proteiniphilum sp.
TTGCCTCCTTTGCCGCATCAACAACCTTGCGCATAAGCGTCATATCGTTGTTGTAAATTATTGTATTTACAGTTAGGTAACTCTTTATATTGTTGTCTTTACAAATTGCAGCAATTTTGTGAAGATCATCAATTGTGAAGTTATTTGAAGATTTGGAGCGCATATTCAAACCTTCTATGCCGAAGTAAATAGAATCTGCCCCGCCCTGTATGGCTGCCATGAGTGATTCATAGGAACCTGCAGGTGACATTATTTCATAATCTTGTCTCGATTTCATTGTGTAGCTCTGATTTTAAAGCACAAAAGTACAAAAAAAGAGTCAGTTTGCCACAAACGATTATCTTAACTTAATAATAATAAGAATATTTAATCATACCTTTAAAAATTCATTCAATGAAAAAATATTCAGATTAAATATATCAGATTATTCTAAAAACATCTCCTAATATCAAGAATTAACCACCTCCTTTTTCTTTCTAAAAATAAACCTGTCAAGTCCAGTGATTCGACTAGTTGGAAACACTAGCAGCACGGCAAGAGCAGCCAATTCAATTAGATTTCTGTTCACAATCCAATAGTTTCCATCAACATAACCACTAGTCCCGAATTCAGGGAAAGGAGGAAATGATAGATAATAGAATGCAAGAAGTATAATACCTGCAATTTTTGCTATTTTTGAAAACAGACCTATAAATAGACATAAGCCTATTAATATCAGCCCCCAGGCGTTCATCAAATTAACCACCTGTAATATCATTTCGGATTCTGCCATTGCCTTAAAAAATGAAGAGAGCGGTCCCACCGATGCTTTCAAATAGCTTTCGGCAGACCAGGCAGGTGAATAAATCTTTATCAATCCTTCGTATAATAAATGCCATCCAATCATTACTCTTAGTATAGTTAGAATGGTCACTTGCAAGCTAGTATAGCCTGAAACTTTTACTGCACTATTTTTCATTTTATTTACTTTAATTTATAGATACCAAAGATTAACCAATTATTGCCCTCTCATTAACTCTATCCCAAGTAACAGGGCGTTTGTGTTTGTATGCCAAGTTGGCTAAGTTAAATGTCACAGATTCTTGAAATCCTTTATCAATATCACAACTAGGTTTACCATGTCCTCGTATAGCATCTATCCACTCTTTAACATGCAGAAATGTAACATCTAATATTTTCCCGTCGATATAAGTCGGACCATACCCTCCTCTAAAATATGTTCTTGAAGTTGCTGTCGATATTGCATCTATGTCGGCATCCGGCTCGTAATAGTATAGATATTCATCGGCATTGACTTTTGTATCTTTATACATATTGGAGTATCTATCTTTTGTCATTCTAACCGCACTATCAATATCAAGCGTAGCATCAGATCCTAAAATCCTTGACTGACGGAAGTTTCCATTTTTCAAACTAACATCATATGTCATTGACAAGGCTCTTTCGGGATAACTAAATATGGCATTTAAAACATCTGGCATATCCCCGTGTGTTTTATAATAATATTGACCACCAAGGGCAACAACCGTTTCAGGTATACCTAAATCCAGAACCTGATTCACGCAATCGTACCAGTGCGCGAAGTCATTTCCGGTAACACTAGTTCCGTATTCACTGTAACGTTGCCAGCTAAAGAAGCGTTTTCGGTCGAACTCCACCAAAGGTGCGCCATGCAGAAATTCTTCCCAGTTAATATTGCTTTCGTTACCAAGCTTATGATCTCTTACATCATCTCTTATCCATGCACCATCTATTGTATTTCTGTTTGTAAATGTCTCAACCTGAGTCACATCGCCCAGCAACCCCTTTTGGTATATTTCCCGCCCCACTTTATAGCTCATCTGTTGTCTATTCTGATGCCCTACCTGAAATACAATATCACTCTTTTTAATGGTATCTCTTAATTCAATAGCAGCTTCGATAGATTGCGCCATTGGTTTTTCCAAAAAAACATGTTTCCCTGCGTTGGCAGCAGCTATTGCCATAGGTGCATGGGTGTGATCGGGAGTTGCAATTATGATTGCGTCAATGTTATCACTTTTCACCATATCCCGATAGGACTGGAAAACTTCTGCTGTTTTTGGTTCATGAGTGTTTCCAGGATAAACATTATTGCGAGATATGTCAACTCCACGCTGAGTGTGCACGTCAAACACGTCACATACAGCGGTTACCTCTACGTTTAAATCCTCCTGCGCCATTAAGTTTAGCAACCAGTTAGATGGAGCACCATTTTTTGTATGTTGTTCCAAAACATCGGAGTGTACATAACCAAACTTCTGCAACAAAGCTTGTCCTCTCCAGCCACAACCTACAAGTCCAACTCTTATTCTTTTGCCTGTGATACCAGTAGGAGGTGTTAGTTTTTCAAACGGAGCTTCAAGTTTATCAATATTTAGCCTCTTGTAATAATCGATAGTATTTCTTGCAACTTCTTTATCTATGCTGCCTTTAACACCGGCAGCAAAAACTCCCAAAAAAGGCACTGTTGCTACACCTTTCAAAAAATCTCTTCTTAATATGCTCATTTGTTTTATTTTTTATAATGTCCAAGGTTTACGATATTCATACGATAAATACCTGTTCGCAATATCTGAATTGGTGAACCTCTCATTTACCGCATCCCATTCAAGTCTTTCTCTAGTCAACATAGCAATAGTCCCCAAATGTGCCATGGTAGTAGATCTATGTCCAATCTCCAGAGTAGCCCAAGGCTGTTCTCTTGATTTAACACAATCGAGGAAATTGCGGATTAAGCTGAAAGCACTGTTTTTATAACTTCCATCAATTAAAAGTTTATCATCTTTATCTAATGAATAATCTTCTGCTTCAATCATAGGCTTCCAAGTCTGGAATTGCCCTGCAGTGGTGGGAGTTATTTTATAATCATTTTCGCCAGTGTGTAATGTTCCCTTTGTTCCTCTCAACTCAAGAAATCCATGAGGAATAAAACTGCCTGTGCTTCCTTCAAGAATACTCAAAGTTACTATCACACCCGATTTGAATTCATAAGTAACATGCATTGTATCTGGAATAGTGCGATCATCGTCCACTACATAATTACCTCCATGTGCACTAACAGCAATAGGCGCTTCTTCTCCGATTAACCAACGCAGCAAATCTAAATAATGTACACCATTGTTAGATATTTGATTGGCATAATCCTCCCACCAGCGGAACATATAGGGAGCAATATTATACTGATAAGGCCTGTAAGCCCTGGGTCCCAACCACATATCCCAATCAAAATTGGAAGGTGGAGTCTCAGGCAGCAACTTCCCTATACCATGTGGTGCCATATTGCTAACATGACATGCAGAAGCAAATGTAATTTTACCAATCTTTCCCGCTGGAATCTCTTTTGCCAACTTTTGAAAGGTGGGCGCTCCTCGCCTGTTTAAACCCACTGTAACTATCTGCCTGCTGCTATTGCCAACTTCAACCATTCTCCTGCCTTCTGCAATGGTTTTAGACAATGGTTTTTCTACAAATACATCCTTCCCGGCATTAATTGCATCTATTGTCTGAAGCGCATGCCAATGATCGGGAGTACCAATACAGACAGCATCAATACTTTTATCCTCCAACAGCTTCCTATAATCTGTGAATTTTTGAACAGTTTTTGGAAAGTTCTCACCCATTTTGGGTATACGAGAACCCATATCTTTTTTATATCTTTCGTGAACTGCTGAGTAATCACGTGTCACATATGGCTCATACACATCGCATAAAGCTGCAACCTCGCAATCAGGTTGCTCCATAAACAAGTGCAGCAACTGAGTACCCCGATTGCCAACTCCAATAAAACCTACACGAACTTTATCGTTTGCACCAATAACTCTTTTTTTTGTATCTATGATTGGTGCAGCCACCGATTTATGCGCCACTCCTGAAACCGATAAGCCTGCAGCAGCCATAGTTGATTTTTTGAGAAAATCTCTTCGCGTTGTTTTTTCTTTCATGATTTTATATTTTTTATTACGTGATACTTACTTTTTAAACATTGCTTCGTAATGAGGTATAGGGTCAAAAATGCCTCCTCCTGTGTCGAAATACTCTTTTTCAGTGTTATAGAAACCCTGATTCACCTTTACCCATGATGCATCGTGTTTAGGATACAACTTCTGCATTTTATCCCAGTTCAAATAATTTTGATGTCCGTTACTTTCAACAAGGCCTAAATTTTCTAAACCTGGAAAAGATTGCAAGCGTGCTGCAACGTTTTTATTCCACTCAACCAATATAGGATTAACTGTTAAATCGGCACAAAAACATGGTATATTCCTCTCTTTAGCCACCTTAGCTATCTTCATAGTCATACTTAATGTTTTTGCTATAGGTTTTAGCGCAACCGCCTTATACCCCATTTCAATCCGCTCTATTGTATCTTGATCAGTATGAGCACTCTCATCTGCAGCCAAACGAACCGGAATATCTGATACATCAATTTTTAATTCTTCGGGGAAAGGCTCTTCTATTACCACTATTTGATCAAATGCACCAATCTCTTCAGCATAAGACAAGAAACTGTATAGATGCTCTTTTGTCTCGTATCTTCCGTTTGCATCAAAATAGTATGGTAGCTTTCCATTACTTGTATATGGTGTTTCAATATCATTTAAGACCGAATGAATCTCAAATAAACGCTTTTTGTCTTTTTCAAGCATCTCCTGCTGACTACCCGACTGCCCTATTTTAATTTTCATGAAAAAATATCCTGCCTCCACCTCTCTCCTAAGTTCTTCAGGAGTCACATTGTATGATATAAGAGGAATTGCAGCTAGCTTCTTGTGCTTTTCAGAGAAAGTAGATTTGTACTCCTCTGGTATCAAATCATCGAAAGTAGTTATTCCTTTCTCTTTTGCATATAGTAGCCAAAGAGCATTATCCACAGAAACTAAAGCGTTTAATGCAAATGTCTTTCTCAAATCAGGGTTTGAAGTAACACCCTTTCCATATTTGTATATCTCATCATATAGAGGGTCAATAATATCCATTGGTGAGTTAAACGACACACCCTTTAGCAACTGTAGTGCACGCTCAGTAAGCGTATACATAAATGCATTCCCGCCTGACTCTGAACTTGACGAAAAAACATTCTGATCTGACCATAACACACTTTGTGTTCCCAAACCAATAGCACTATACCCTTTATCGCTTTTTATATAACTTATGGCTTGCCATAGCTCGGATAGGTAGCCTCCTTTAAAACCAAATGGACTAAGCAGTGGTTCACGTTCAAATTGAAGTGATGTATCAGTGATTTTTATAGCTCCACTTATCGATTCGAGTGAATTCATAGATTGCAAGGTTTCTTTCTTAGAATTACTTTGTTCGAAGCATCCGGCACTAAGCAAAGAGACTCCTCCTATAGCACCGATACTATTTCTGATAAACTTTCTACGAGATGTCATTATCTTGATACATTAAGATATTAGTAAGGAATTTAGAGTAGGGTAATAAATCACCCTACTCTACTATTTATGTCATTTAGTCCCTTCCCAACCAGGGTTTTGTGTTAGATTTGGATTAAGAACCAATTCCGTAATTGGAATCGAATTCAGGTAGTCTCTTCCTAAGACAAAGCCATATCCGTTAGGTAAAGCTTTCTGAAAAGGATCTAAGAAACCTTCTGAATCTACAGGATAAGGATTATTCTGAACCTGAGAAGCTTTAAAACCTTTAGGTCTCTTACCTACAATCAACTCATCTGCCGCAGCCCAACGAGCAATATCATCCCATCTGTAACCTTCACATGCCAATTCAACACGTCTTTCTCTTCTAATCTCATTGATAATTGGTGAAAGAGTTGGGAAATCCCATTTTGGGTCAGTTTGAATGTTATTTAGCTGCATATCAGGCATCGCCACTCTTCTCCTTAGCTTGTTGATACTTATATTTAAATCCTCTTGAGTGATTGTACCTAACTCTGCTTTTGCCTCTGCATAATTAAGCAACGCCTCAGCATATCTATAGATAATACCTGGAGACTCTTCATATTGCTGCACATGATAATTCATATCTGGATTATATCCTTTTATATTGATGTAGCCAGCAGGTGAATTATGGTATGCATCAGTATTAAGTTTTGCATAAACATTTCCCCAATATTCTATTGTTCCATTTTTCTGTATTCTGTGAATGCCATCATGTGGAGCAACATTCTGGAAAAATCTTGGATCACGGTTTTTCATTTCATCTTGTAATGTTTCGTATCCTTCAAACAAGGGACTAACACTAATGGGCAAACCATCGTTGCAAAGATATGAGTCGGCCAGCTGTTTTGTTATAGAATTGTTGTTAGGATATTCCATACGGTGATTTCGGTCGTTAGTGAAAGCGCTTCCTCCACGAGAAAGATCATTATTATACTCCCTCCAGAACATAATTTCTTCATTAGTCGAATAATTCTGAAGAGCAAATAGTTCACGATAATCATTTAATGGATCTCCTGTTGAGTAAATATCATAAGGACCATCTTTTATAAGTTCTAAAGCAGCTTCAGCAGCCTTTTCGAAGTACTTATTCGGATTCCCTCCTGTTACACCAAACGGTGTTCCTGTATGATATTTTTGCCAGCTACCTTCATAAAGAGCTATTCTACTCTGTATAAGAAGGGCCATCCATCGGTTTACGCGTCCTTGACCTTTTGTTTTATCAGCAGTAAGATACATTGCTGCAGAGTCTAACGCCATAATAATGTTAGTAGCTACCACATCTCTCGAATCCCTGGCGTTGTATAATTCTGGCGAATCGGTGTTAAGAGCATGCGATACCCATTGAATATCTCCATATGTTCTTAACATAGCTTCGTAAGACAATGCTCTAAAGAAGTAAGCCTCTCCCAGATATTGCTTATATGCCGACAATTCGTGCTTCTCTTTTACTTTATGATAATTGTCGAAGAAGTAATTTACTCTTCTTATCCATGAAAAGCCAATACTCCCACTTGTAGCTACAACTCTGGTACCTTCTAAGCGCGTATTAACATTAGTACCCACTTGATTATCGCTATCAAAGTCTGCACCGTGATTTGGGTACTTAGCGAAATAAGTAGTACTGTAAAAACTATTCATGTAGGTCTGCAAGTCATTAGGAGTTGTGAAGTAATTCACATCAGAGATTGCATCCATTGGATAACGGTCTAGGAAATCGTCGCAAGCCGTTAGTCCGACTATCAATAACAAACTGAAATATTTAAATACTCTTTTCATAATGCTTCTCGTTTTGAATTAAAATGTTAAGTTAACACCCACTGAGAAAGTTCTAGCTGTTGGGTATATTCGCCCGGATTGATAACCAGAGTTCGCAGGATCCGAAGCAATTGTAGTTTCAGGATCAAAGTTATCCGGCAATCCAGTAAGCGTCAGTAAATTCTCACCCGAAACATATACCCTTGCTCTTTGAAGGTGAATCTTATTGCTAATTTGCGATGGCAGCGTATATCCTAACTGTAAAGTTTTCAGTCTTAGGAAAGCAGCGTTAAGCAAATATCTTGTTTGCACTTGCCTATTCTTATTAGTCTGTGCAGAGAAATAAGGTTTTGCGAAATAGGCATCGGTGTTAGGACCTAAAATATTTGTTTCATCAGAAGGTCTCCAGTAGTCCATTGTCCATGAATTTCTGTAAAGACCAGAACTACCACTTGCATTTAACATTCCCCAAAACACCATCATAGTGGTAGGTGGAAAGTAATCACGCTTGCCAACTCCTTGCCAAAACATGTTGAAATCAAAATCTTTCCAATTAAAACCTCCGGAAATGCTGTAATTATAACGTGGTGTTGTATTACCTATCCTTGATAAATCGCCGTAATCGTATAAGGTTCTTGTACCATCGGTAATTTTACCATCACCATTCAAATCAACATACTTAATATCACCAGGTCCCCAACTTGAAAAGAATTTCGATTGGTCTGGTATTGATTCACCTGCTTCCTGAATAATTCCATCTGTTGTGTAACCCCATATTTCTCCAACCATTTTGCCAGGATACCAAGTATCAATCAACTCTTTTTCATTAAAGTACTTCAATATTTTAGCCTGACTATCGCCTAGACTAACTTTAACATCATATGAGAAGTCTGAAGAAACACGATCTCTCCATGTAAGTACAATCTCAAACCCTTTGTTTGAAAGTTCGGCATTGTTCCTTTTTGGAGTATCCACCCCAAGTTGATAAGGAAGCTGCTCTGTGGGCCCCATCATATCAGTAGTAACCCTGTCGTACATATCGAATGTCAATTGCAGACGATTGTTTAGAAAACCGGCATCAACTCCAATATTTGTTGTTGTAATAGTCTCCCATGTTAGGTCGCGACTAATGATTCCAGGCGGATTCATATATTGTGGTCTTGCCCCGTCAAGAATCCAGTTAAGCTCTTGACCAGGAGACATAGTTGTTAAATATGAATATAAACCCACGTTTTGATTTCCAAGAGAACCATAAGAAGCTCTTATCTTAAAGTTATTTACAACGTGCTCTATTGGTCTCCAGAAATTCTCTCTTGACACTGTATATCCTACTGATGCCGAAGGGAAGAAACCCCAACGGGTATCTGGTGAAAAACGTGAAGAGCCGTTATATCTTGCACTAACTTCAAAAAGAAATTTCTCTTTGTAGTTGTAATTAATACGTCCAAATACACCCTGTGTTGCCCAGTGGTTCATAGCATCTTCAACAGTTTTTGAGCCAAGTGAAGTTTTAAGTGAGGGCACCTGATCGGTTATCAAACCTACACCTGTTGCTGATATTGAAGTATATTTACGTTCCTCCTGCTCATATCCAACTAGTCCGTTAAAGTAATGATCGCCCCATGTAGCTTCATATGAAGATATTACGTTCAACATCGAGTAGTTAGTTTGGTTATAACCAACACCCCAAGCAGATTCAGGTTTACCAACATTACCAAACTGACCAGTTCCCAATTCAACCATTACAGGTTTTTGATGAGAGAAACTACGGGAATTTATTACGTTGTGATTATAGTTAAAACTGGTGGTCCAACCTTTAACAGGCTCAAAATCTGCACCTAGATTAACAAAGAAGTCATTTGACTCCCATTTATCTCTACCTGAATCTTGCTGCCATCGAATAAGTGGACTTTGAATTGTGCCATTAATATTATACATAGGCATCATAGGAGCAAAAGTCAGCATCTCACCAATCATGTGCTCTCTTCCTACAGTTGTCTGTCCTACTGGATAATCAGACAAACCTTTGGCATATTTAACACTACTTCTAACGTTAAACCAATCGGTAACCTGAGAATTTAAATTAGACAGGAAGTTAAATCTTTTATAATTATCACTTCCATACCTATATAAGCCATCTTGAGTAACAAAACCACCTGAAAGATAATAGTTTGTTCTATTTCCTCCACCCGAAACATTAACATGATGCTTTTGGTTGTATGACTGGTCGGCAAGTAATATACTTGGCCAATCGTAATTTGCATTACCTACACGTCGTCCTGCCCAAATATTATCTACCGGTTTTTCGGGATCATATTCATAAGGGAAAGTACCGTTCATGTATCCTTTTATTCTCTCCATTTGCTCATCACTGTAAACAGGTGTAGCAATATTAGCATTCGCATTGGCTTGATTATATGCAGTAGCCCAAGTCAACGCATCCACGTAACTTGAAAAACGTGAAGGTTGATTCATTGACAAATTATTGCTATACTCAACGCTCACTCTACCCTCTTTTCCCTTCTTAGTTGTTATAAGAATCACACCAAAAGGAGCTCTTGACCCATATATAGCAGAAGCAGAAGCATCCTTTAATACTGATATACTTTCAACAGTTTCGGGATCCACATTATTAATATTCACTTCCACTCCATCTACAAGAATTAGTGGAGAAGCGTTTGCATTAATCGACCCCAATCCACGGATATTCCATGATGAAGTAGCACCCGGTTCACCTCCACGCATACCCATGGTTATATTTAAGTTAGGTGAAGCACCTTTAATCAAATCGCTCACCAATGCACCTGAACGGTTTTGAATCTCATCACCTGAGATTGCATCCACCGAGCCAGTTAGCGTCACCTTGCGCTGAGTTCCATAACCAACAACAACAACTTCATCAAGTTCACTTGTTGATTCTTTCATTATAACGTTCAACGAAGCTTTGCCATCAATTGCAACCTCCAATGGTTCAAAACCAATATATGTGAATGTAAAAACAGCATTGCCGTTTTCAACATTTAAAGAAAATCCCCCATCAATATCAGTTGTTGTTCCGTTTAAGCTTCCTTTTTCTATAACGTTAACACCAATAAGGGGTTCATTATACGTGTTAGTGATCTTCCCTGTGACCGAAAAGCCTTGAGAGTAGATTGTAAGTGACACGAACGATAAAAACACTAAAAAAGAAAATCTTTTAAGGTGCTTGTTCCTACTAAAATAAAATCCGTCCATGCGATAAAGATTTAAAAATGAATATTAATTTGTTTAAAATGTGGTATTATTCTCTCATGTTTAATTAATTGAATCCTGCCATTCGAGATATTTTTGTATAAATGGAATACTAACGATTCCATTTA
>CAYZHS010000050.1:0-5329 GCA_964478295.1 uncultured Proteiniphilum sp.
ACTATAATTTTAATTTAAATAGTGATTTAAAAAGAATTATCGGTGGTATTAATATCAAAAGTCTATAACAGATCCGCACCAACTCCGTATCATCCTCGCATTTTATTAAGGAGGATACGGAGTTGATAAGGAATTGGTAAGAAGTTGTTACGACCTTTTACAATCTGTAGCCCTTCTTTTTAAGATGATTATTTAATGTTTGCAAAGCTAGTGAGATATGTTTTTCGACTGTTTTTATACTAATTTCTAATTTCTCTGCTATTTCTCTGTTTTTTAAATTATCGTGCCTACTCAATAAGAAAACCTCTTTACACCTTTCGGGTAGTTGACTAACACATTCTAATATTTCTCTCTCAATATCATTGAAACTCAACTCATCATGTGATGTGAAAGTAGTGTAGAGTATCTCTTCGAGCATATCTGTTTGATTAGATATTGGAATGTTTTTATTTTCCGAAAGTTTCAGAAAATCGAGACTTCGGTTATGAGTAACTTTATATAAGTATGGTTTTATAGATTTGGATAAATCGAGACTCTTCCTATTACTCCACAGGTCTGCAAAGACATCTTGAATAATATCTTCTGCGGCTGAATCGTCGCCTACAATGCGACACGCAAATATCCTCAATACATTATAGTATTTTAGGTATATTATTTCAAAATCATCTCTACTCATTACAATTGTACTATCAATTTAGACTATTTTATCTAAATTTGATTGTAATACCTTTTATTGATGTTTAAAAGTGGAAAATATTGATATCGTAATTCTAATATGAGCGGCAAAGATATAAAACATCCTCAAAACAACCAATTTATATAAACTGGATAGTTCGATAAATTAATCATAAATAGTAAAATTTAATTTAGACAATTTGTTTTGTAAAGAACTTTAAAAGGTATAATTTTGTAGAAATATAAACTAGTGAAGATATTAGCCTAATATTATTGAAATTTACATTTTTAATGGTATGAAAAACGAAAAATACAGTAATGAAATGATAACAGTTGTAACCGGTGTTATTGGTTCTGATGTTCATGCAGTAGGAAATAAGATACTTACATACAAACTGGAAGAAGCTGGCTTTAAGGTAATAAACCTTGGTGTGATGGTAAATCAGGAAGAGTATATTGATGCTGCAATTGAAACAAATGCAGATGCAATAATGGTGTCATCACTCTACGGTCACGGAGAAATTGATTGCAAAGGCTTACGTGAAAAATGCGATGAGGCAGGGTTAAATAATATACCACTTATTGCCGGAGGCAATTTAGTTGTGGGCAAACAAAATTTTGATGAAGTTGAAAAGAGATTCCTTAAAATGGGCTTCACAAAAGTTTATCCTCCCGGTTCTGATATTGAAGAGAGTATTGAGTATTTAAAAGATTTGCTGAGAACCGAAAAGCGTTGAAAAGATGAATTTACTCACTGCAGATATTGGCAGTACATATACTAAACTCACCGCTATTGATACCATCAAAAAAAGTATAGTCGCAACTTCGTCTGCTTTCACAACCATTGAGACTGATGTGATGGAGGGTTTTAACATTGCTTACAACAGGTTAAAAGATTTAACACCCAACTTCACCTACGATAAGTTATATTGTTGCAGCAGTGCAGCTGGTGGATTAAAAATGGTAGCAATAGGACTTGTTCCGGATCTGACGTCAAAAGCTGCTAAACTAGCCGCTTCCAGTGCTGGGGCTAAGGTTGTGAAAAGCTATGCTTTTGAACTTTCACCTAAAGAACAAACTGAGATTCAGAAGATAAATCCTGACCTGATTTTACTTTCGGGAGGTACAGATGGTGGCAATAAAGAGGTAATCATCAAAAATGCAATAAAGCTAACAGAGATTGAGGGCAATTTCAGAGTTATTGTTGCTGGAAATAAATGTGCATCATCGGAGGTGGCTAAAATATTTAATTCGGCTGGGAGGCCTTTTGTAATTACCGAAAATGTAATGCCTTCATTTAATATTCTGAATATTGAACCTGCACGCGAAAAAATAAAAGAGCTTTTTATTAAACATATTATTGAAGCCAAGGGATTAAATAAAATTCAGGAAATAGCTAACTGCGATATTATTCCAACACCATTATCTGTTTTAAAGGCTTGCGAATTACTTAGTAAAGGTATAAATGGTATTGAAGGTAAAGGAGAACTTATTGCAATTGATATTGGTGGTGCAACAACTGATGTTTATTCTATTTCCGATGGCAAACCAACAGTTATAAATTGCATTGTTAAGGGGTTACCTGAACCTTATTGTAAACGAAGTGTAGAGGGCGATCTTGGCATGAGATATAGTCTCAATTCTCTTAGAGATGAAATAGATCTGGAGTATATTTCTAAAAGATTGAGTGTTGATAAAGATGTTTTAATCAAATGGATCGACAAATGTATGAATCTGCCAGATAGCATAGCAGATGATGGTTCGGTAGAGCAATCTTTTGAAGAGTATTTAGCCCATTTTTCAGCTAAGATTGCATTTGAGCGTCATGTAGGTGTTTATCAGCCAACGTATACTCCACTTGGTGAAGCCTTTGCCCTTACCGGCAAAGATCTTTCAAATATTAAAACAGTAATAGGTATTGGGGGCGTAATTGTTAATGCTGCAAATCCGCATTTTATTCTAAAAGCAGTGGAACCAGACAATAGCGCTGTTTACTATGCAAAACCTTATAAACCCGATTACTATATCGACAAAAGTTACATATTCTCTTCGATGGGATTATTAAGTGATGAGTACCCTGATATCGCATATAAAATACTAGATAACAATATAATAACCTAAATTTTTCACAAATCTATAAGTAATGGAAATATCCAATAAAAAATTATCTGATGACATTTTCTTTGCAGAACGCGAGAAAGTATTAAATCAGTGGAATACAGGTAAAGATGTGGACTTGCAAGCTTCTATTGATTACCAAAAATCGATATCTGATGAGAATAGATTCGGATTGAAACTTGCTGAGGCTGCTGCAGCTAAGCTAACTCTTATACAACCAAGAGCGGGTGTTGCGTTATATGAAGAACATATAAAACTGCTCAACTACCTTGAGAACGAAGGGGAAGCCGACCTATTACCTACAACGGTAGACAGTTACACACGTTTGAACAGATATAATGAAGCTGAAAATGGTATAAATAAAAGTAAAGAGACCGGGCGATCTATGTTAAACGGATTTCCTATTGTTAATTATGGAGTAGATATTTGCCGAAAGGTTACATCGTCACTCAGGAAACCGGTTCAAGTTCGCCACGGTACACCAGATGCAAAACTGCTTACTGAGATTTCAATAGCAGGAGGATTCACATCGTTTGAGGGTGGTGGAATTTCATATAATATTCCATATTCAAAGAATCACTCTATAGAACAAACCATTGCCAACTGGCAATATACCGACAGGCTGATAGGCTTATATGAAGAAGCAGGCGTTTCTATAAATCGTGAACCTTTTGGTCCCCTTACCGGCACACTTATTTCTCCCTGCCTGTCGGGATCGGTTGCAATAATAGAAGCCCTTCTTGCTGCAGAGCAAGGGGTAAAAGATATAACTGTTGGCTATGGACAGTGTGGCAATCTGATACAAGATGTGGCAGCAATCAGATCACTAGAGGCATTAACCAGAAAATATCTGGATAAGTATGGGTATAGTGATGTTAGAGTAACCACAGTTTTTCATCAATGGATGGGTGGATTTCCTCAGGATGAAGCAAAAGCATTTGGTGTAATATCATGGGGTGCAGCCGCAGCTGTACTTGCAAAGGCTACAAAAGTTATAGTTAAAACACCACACGAAGCTATGGGTGTACCTACTAAAGAAGCTAATGCAGCAGGACTTCTGGCAACTAAACAATTAGTATCTATGCTGAGAGATCAGGATCTTAGAACTATACCGGCAGTTTTATCAGAGAGTGAAATAATTAATGAAGAGGTGCGCTGCATATTAACAAGGGTTGAGGAGTTAGGGAAAGGCGATATTGCTGTTGGCACAGTTGCCGCTTTCGAGGCAGGGGTAATTGATATTCCATTTGCACCCAGCAAATATAATGCAGGTAAAGTTATGCCGGCCAGAGATAACATGGGTGCAGTTAGGTTGATTGACACAGGCAACTTGCCATTTACTGCTGAACTAAGAAACTTTCACAGAGGTAAACTAGAAGAACGGGCAGTACAGGAAAAACGTCCAGTGAGCATACAGATGGTTATTGATGATGTTTATGCAATTGGCAAAGGTTTTTTGGTAGGCCGCCCCGGTAAAAGATAAAAAAAACAAAATATTCAGATGAAGATAACAAAACTTATATGCTCGGCAGGTAAAACAGGATTTTACTTCGATGATCAGCTGGCAATTAAAAAAGGTGCTGAAAATGATGGCGCATTTTATAAAGGGGAAACAGCAACTCCAGGCTTTAAATCGGTTAGACAAGCAGGTGAGTCGATTTCAATAATCTTTATTTTAGAGAATGGTGCTTTTGCGTTTGGCGACTGTGCAGCGGTACAATATTCAGGCGCCGGAGGCCGCGACCCTCTTTTTCTTGCAGAGAGTTTTATACCTGTAATAGAAAAAGAGATTGCCCCTCTCTATGTTGGAAAAGAGATCGGCACTTTTAAAGAGATGTGCAGCATAATAGAAGATGCTATAAATCCAGCCACAGGCAAGCATTTTCACACTGCTATCAGATATGGTGTAACACAAGCATGCCTTGATGCAGTTGCCAAAAGCAGATCGATGTTAATGGCTGAAGTAATAGCAGATGAATATGGGACTGTTTTGTCTGATACAATTATTCCTATTTTTTCACAGTCGGGTGATGATCGTTATTTAAACGCAGATAAGATGATTATGAAAGGGGCTGATGTACTACCACATGCACTCTTTAATCACCCCGAAAGCAAGGTTGGAACTAATGGGCAGAAAGTTAAAGATTATCTTGCCTGGCTGAGGAATAGGATTATTACAATGAGACCTGATGTTGATTATAAGCCTGTTATTCATATAGATTTATATGGCACACTAAGTACAGTTTTTAACAACGACCTCAACATCATTGCTAATTACATTGGCGAAATGGAGCAAATAACCTTTCCTTTTCTGCTTAGGGTAGAGGGTCCGGTTGACATGGGAGATAAGCAGTCTCAGATTGAAGCGCTTCAAACTCTACGCATTAAAACAGAGGAGAGAGGAATTAAAGCTGAGATTGTTGCAGATGAGTGGTGTAATACGCTGCAAGATATTATCGACTTTTCAAAAATGAAAGCGGGACATATGATGCAGATTAAAACTCCCGACTTAGGGGGTATTAATAATAGTATAGAG
>CAYZHS010000050.1:5339-10486 GCA_964478295.1 uncultured Proteiniphilum sp.
GAGGCAGTTCTTTACTGTAAAGAACATGGTATTGGTGCTTATCTGGGTGGAACATGCAACGAAACAGCGCGCTCTGCCGAGATTTGTGCACATATAGCTATGGCTACACAGCCAGACCAGATTTTAGCTAAACCGGGCATGGGTGTTGACGAGGGCTATATGATTGTTTATAATGAAATTAGCAGAATATTAGCCATTCACTCGTCGAAATCTCACTAGACTAATATTTAATAAAAGCAAAGTAATTGTTTGCTTTATCAGAATCACAAATATTGAGAACTATTAAGGATATGGAAGAGATCAGAGTATTATCACCAACAGCTATTCTTGGGTATGGATTTCCAATTGAGTCGTTTATTGCAGGAATGGAGCGTAAGCCCCATGTTATTGCAGTAGATGCTGGGTCAACTGATCCGGGTCCATACTATCTGGGAGCAGGTAAATCTTTCACCGACAGGAATTCTGTAAAGAGAGATCTTGAAATTATGATTCCTGCTGCACTTGAAGCCGGAATACCACTTATAATTGGTACAGCAGGCGGAAGTGGAGGCAAACCTCACGTGCAACTAACACTGGATATCGTAAAAGAGATAACAAAAGAGAAAGGTTTATCTTTTAAACTGGCTGTTATAGATTCTGAATTCGATAAAGAATATATCAAAGAAAATCTTCGGATGGGAAACATATCACCTCTTTATCCTGCTAAACAGATAAGTGAGGATGATATTGAAAACACGGTACGTATTGTGGCTCAGATGGGTGATGAACCATTTATTGAGGCTTTAAATAATGGTGCCGACTTGATTCTTGCAGGCAGGGCATACGACCCTTCGGTATTTTCGGCACTTGCAATAAAAGAAGGATTTGACAAAGGGTTGGCAATACATATGGGAAAAATATTGGAATGTGCTGCTATTACAGCACTTCCCGGAAGCGGAAGCGACAGTATGTTTGGATATCTCAGACACGACGGCTTTATTTTGGAGCCCCTGTCACCCAACAGAAGATGCACAACTCTATCTGTTGCAGCTCATACATTATATGAAAAATCTAACCCTTATTTGCTTCCTGGTCCAGGAGGAGCAATTAATTTGCATGAATGTAAATTTGAACAAATTGACGATAACAAGGTAAGAGTTAGTGGAAGCAGGTTTATTCCAACCGAAGATTACTTTGTGAAACTGGAGGGTGTGAAAAAAGTAGGTTACAGAACCATATCATGCGCTGGGGTTAAAGACCCTATTATGATTGCCGATATTGATAACATTACAAAGAGTGTAACTGAAAGGGTAAGAAATAATTTTGAGAACTATGGGATAAAGGATTTCTTTCTGGATTTTAAAGTATACGGAAAGAATGGAGTTATGGGTATGTTTAATAATAGCGATGAATCTATTGGTGACGAATTGCTAATTATAATTGAGGCTGTTGCTCCAACTGAGGAACAGGCAGATACAATTTGTGGCTTTGCACGTAGCACCCTACTCCACTTTGGTTATGAGGGGAGAGTGTCGACAGCTGGTAACCTTGCATTTCCGTTTTCACCATCCGACTCTAAAATGGGTGTGGTTTATGAATTTTCTATTTACCATCTCATGAAGGTAGAAGATCCGGTTAAGCTATTCCCCATAAACTACATTCAGTTTTAAGATAAAAACAGCAAACTCATATTGTATGGCTTATCAGATTTGATTAATTGAAAAACAAATAAAAATATAATGGAATATAAACTAACAGATGTAGCATCAGTTATAAGAAGTAAGAATTCTGGTCCCTATGAACTTACTTTTGACATTATCTTCAAGGAGTTTGAAATGTATGAAATGGTAAAAGAGGCTAAGGTATTTAATAAAGCAATGTTTGCCTCTCTATATAATATTCCGGAATCGGAAATAATAGATGTTATATATTTTGATCCTGCAAAAGCAGTAAAGATTACTATTGTAAGACCTATTCCATCGGGCTCGTTAGGAGAAACAGATGTGTATGGAGCTCAACAACATTCGCCTCTCATAAAGCTTATTTTTAAACTTTAGAAACAACTGATTAGAAATGCATAATTTTATACAGGACTATATGGTCTCTACACAATACTTTGCCCCACGTGGTAAAGAGAGACTACTTTTTCTGGGTGAGCAGATTTCGCATAGGCATATTAATTTTAACGATTTGCTAATTGGTGTTGTGGGAGATGCAGGTGCAGGGAAATCTTCTTTAATAAAAGGGATGTTCCCGGGGCTGCAACTCTCAAATGATGACGATATAGTAAACCCTCGAAAAATGATGCAGGTGAGGAGTATGTTTCAGGATGTGGATGATGCTACTACTTTTCATATTGATGTTAGATTTCAAATGGCCTTTACACAGATGTATGAGATAGTGGACTATGTTAAACTATTATTAGAGAAAAAAAGAAGAGTTGTTATAGAACATTTCAACCTGTTATACTCTGCTTTAGGAAGAAATGCCGATATAATAGTTGGTATAGGCGAAGAGATAATTCTTGCACGTCCAAGCCTTTTTGGTCCGAAACCTACAAGTATTTATAAGATTGTGCACGACTCGCTTCGTTATCGTAAAATGGCACATTCGGCCGAAGAGGTTGTAGTTTCAATTTTAACCAAAACGTTTAATATTCCCGAAGAGTCTTACTACTTTTCTGAAATACGTAATGGGTTTGTAATTAAGTTTTATAAAAAGCCAGTTATTGACCTCGACAAACTTGCCAAACTAATTGATTTACAGATTGCTGAGAATCTTGAGATCTCATATTTTGATGAAAATCACATTATGATGGGTAATGAAATAATTGAATGCGACGGACCTAGATTTCATATAAGTAATACATCGGAAATTGAGAATTTCTCGTTGGTAAGAGAATTGTTGTACGACCCATACAGCAATGCATACTGCTTAATAGGTTTGGTTGACAAAGAGTCAGGCGATATATTCAACAGAAACACACAATACTTCTTAACTAGAAGAGGAATAAGTGATGAAAATAATATTTGAGATAGTTTATTAATTAAAATAAAACTACCACCAAAGCACTAAGCTTAAGTGGTAGTTCTTTATTTATAAAAACAGTTTGCTCTACTTATTATATTTCGAAAAATCGGTATTTATCATACTGCCAGTTTCTTTTAGGGCGTGATGAAATGCAAAGCAGCTATAGATATCCTGTGGAATATGACCCTTAACACCCCTATTGAGATATTCGTGCAATAATGGACGATAGTCGGGGTGTGCGCATTTCTCTATCAACTCTTCGGCACGTCTTCTTGGTCCTTTACCTCTAAGGTCGGCTACTCCATATTCAGAAACAACAATTTTCACAGAGTGTTCGTTATGATCTTCATGTGTAACTTTTGGAACTATGCAGCTGATAGCACCATTTTTTGCTGTTGAGGGAGTAAGAAAGATTGAGAGGTATGAGTTACGGGTAAAGTCGCCCGATCCGCCAATACCATTCATCATCTTAGTACCATTTACGTGAGTTGAGTTTACATTACCAAAAATATCAACCTCAATTGCAGTGTTTAGAGAAATTATACCCAACCTACGAGCAAGTCCTGGGTTATTTGATATTTCTGAAGGTCTGAGTACAAGTTTATTCTTAAAGAAAGCGAGGTCGTCGTAAAACTTATTCAAAACTGCGTTGCTAACAGTTAAAGAACATCCACTTGCAAAAGAAATCTTGCCCTGCTGCATCATATCAATTACTGCATCTTGTATAACCTCAGTATAAACCTCAAAACGAGGAATTGCAGGATTACTTCCCATAGAGGCTAAAACAGCATTGGCAATATTGCCTACTCCCGACTGAATTGGTAAAAAGTGAGGAGGAATTCTTCCCGCTTTAAGTTCCGATACAAAAAAGTCTGAAACATTGCTACCAATTCTAGCAGTTAACTCATCAACAGGAGCAAAGCCTCCACCTTCTGCTTCTTTGTCTGTTTCAACAACATATATTTTTGATGGATTAACTTTTACATATTCAAGTCCTACTCGGTTTTGCACTTCATAGATTGGAATTTCGCGACGTTTTGGAGGATCTTGCAACTCATACAAATCATGTATTCCGCGAAGCTTGGTTGGAACTTGTTTATTCAGTTCAACAATCACTATATCTGCTAATCTGCAAATAGTTGGTGTGATACCTACGCCCGTTGTTGGAACAATCTCGCCACTTTCTGTTACTTCGCAAGCTTCTACTATTGCAACATTAATCTTACCTAGAAATCCATAACGTATCTCTTGAGCAAGCTGAGAAAGGTGCATGTCGAAAAAGTCAAACTCTTCGTTGTTTAGAGCAATACGCATATCTTTGTTTGTTTGATATGGTGTGCGCATTTTTATTGCTTTTGCACGTGCTAGCTCCCCATCTATTGAATCACCAGTTGAAGCTCCTGTAAAAACACCAATTTTAAAAGGATTGCCTTTGGCATGTTCTTCCCTAGCCTGTTTAGCAATTGCTACGGGTACAACTTTTGGACATCCTGCATGAGTAAAGCCGCTGAAGCCTACATTATCATTATCTTTCACAAGAGATGCTGCTTCTTCAGCGCTAATAAATTTTAATGCCATATTTAACTATCTATATTTGGTTTACTAATTACTGTTTTATTGACTCTTTAATGTAGTGGTATTGATTGATTTATTAGTCGATTAATACTTCTTTTTAAGAATTTCACTGTAAATTATACCTTTAACGAGTTCGGTTCTTCTGCCATCTCCAGTAAGATCTTTCACTATGGTTCTACCTAATGTTAAGTTACTGTCATAGTCATCTCTGATTGGAGAAGGAGAATCTGTATCTTCGTCGTAAGTTGTACCCGTATCATTAATATAAATGGAGCTTTTGAGAGAAGATTCTTTGCTGAAGTCGGTCAAAAGATTCATTGAAGACTGAAAGGCCAACTCTCCTTCTCTTTTATACTGATTAATAGATTCATACTCTCTTATACTTTTATTGCCAATATTTTTAGGTACTGGAGGTGGATTTTTTTTATAAAGCGGCGGCATTACATCAGGTTCATCTGAATCATTTGAATGAGTCTTTGGCTCTGACTGCTGCTTTTGTTCATTTTTTTTCTTCCTGGAATCATTAAAAAATCCCAATATCATAAAAAGTGAAAGAATGATTA
>CAYZHS010000051.1:0-3420 GCA_964478295.1 uncultured Proteiniphilum sp.
GAGTCAATTGCTCTACCAACTGAGCTACGGAGTCATTTTTTCGGGGTCAAAGGTACTTATTATTTTCTTTTCTGAAAACAATCGGACTTGAATATTTTTAAAATTATTCTGCTTCTTAATATTATTAAACCTTTCTGATAAAACTTCAATAGGGTACAAAACCAAAAAAAGGAACAAACATATGCTTGCTCCTTTTTTTATCCTTTGGTTTAAACCATTAGAGATTTGACAATTCTGTACTTGCTTTGAATTTCGCTGTTTTCTTTGCAGGAATCTCAATTGGTTCTTTTGTACGTGGGTTGATACCTTTTCTAGCGCTTCTTTCAGAAACAGAAAATGTTCCAAATCCAACTAATACAACTTTACCACCTGCTTTTACTTCAGTAGCAATAGTTTCAAGTGTTGCGTCTAATGCTTTTTTTGAATCTACCTTGCTAAGACCCGATTTTTCGGCGATAGCGTTAATTAATTCTGATTTATTCATAAGAAAACTTAAATAAAGAAATTAAACATACATTAATTTTAAGGCTGAGCCTTGTTTTGCCGTCAAATATAGATGTTTAAAAGTAAACAATCAAGAAAAAAGCTAAAAAGTATTTGTTTTTCTTGAAAATTTATTATTTATGTAGCAAAAAACCTCATTTGCTGCGAAATAATACGTAATTTTGCGCTTCAACAGTAGATTTCGATAATGGATACATATAGAAATAATTTTGGGGCATTGCCCACAGTTACCAAAAACATCCTGATTATTAACGGGATTATTTGGTTGGCTCAATTTGTTTTGTTGAGAAGAACAGATATTGATTTAACTCAACAGTTTGGTCTTCACTTTCCGGCCTCTGATCAATTCAGGATATATCAGCTGGTAACTTACATGTTTCTGCACGACCCATATTCATTCTCGCATGTATTTTTTAATATGTTCGCAGTATTTATGTTCGGTCGTACTTTAGAGCAAGTATGGGGATCAAAAAGATTTTTGACCTATTATTTAGTTACAGGTATAGGTGCAGGTCTTGTTCAGATAGTTGTCATGTACTTTCGTATTAGTGCACAATTACCTCCCGAAATGTTTTCGATGGTTAACAGTATTACTGTAGGTGCTTCGGGTGCAGTTTTTGGTATTCTTCTGGCATTTGGCATGTTATTTCCAAACGCTCAGTTATACATAATACCGTTTCCTTTTCCAATTAAAGCAAAATGGTTTGTAATTGGATATGGTTTACTGGAACTACTATTTGGTGTAGCAAACCGCACCGGAGATAACGTTGCGCATTTTGCGCATTTAGGAGGAATGCTGTTTGGTATAATTTTAATATTATATTGGAGGAAAAAAGACAAGGGATATGGCAGATTTTATTGATAGGCTCAAATCAACTTACAAGAATGGCAGTGTATTAACACGACTCATTTTTATAAATGTGTCTGTTTTTGTAGCGTTGAAGGTCATTGATGTTATTTTCGTACTTTTCAATATATATGCGCTAGACCTTATTACATTACTTGGAGTACCATCTCACATTCCGCTGCTTACACAAAGAATATGGACTCTGATTACATACATGTTTGTTCATGAAGGTTTTTTGCATATTCTTTTTAATATGCTGTGGCTATATTGGTTTGGAAAAATATTCTTACAATATTTTACAGGTAGAACATTGGGAAGCCTTTACATTTTGGGGGGATTAGCTGGTGCTTTACTTTATATTATTGCATTTAACACAATACCATACTATCTTTCAATGGATAGAGGATGGATGATAGGTGCATCAGCAGCAGTGATGTCAATTGTAATGGGGGCCGCTTTTTACAGACCCGACCTAAAGTTACAATTGCTTTTTATAGGAGAGGTGAAAATTGTATATATTGCAATTTTCGCATTCATACTCGATTTTCTTTCACTAGGAAGTCCGGTAAATCCGGGAGGACATGTAGCTCATATTGGAGGCGCATTGCTGGGTTATATATTCGCAACACAGTATCAAAAAGGCAGAGATATTACTAACTGGACGAGTAAATTATTAGATTGGTTTGTTGCTTTGTTTAAACCTCGTAAAAAGAAAACAAAAATGAAGGTTACTCACTCTCGTAGTGAATCGGATTGGGAGTTTAATGCAAGAAAAAAGACTGAACAAGAAGAAATAGATACAATTCTCGACAAGTTAAAGAAATCGGGGTACAGCGGATTATCATCAGAAGAAAAAAGGAAACTTTTCGATGCAAGCAAAAAATAATAATGGTGGTTTAAAAAAGGTTATTACCTGGATAATATTTGCAACAAACATAGTTGCAATAATTTTACTTTTTTGCTCTTACCTGTCATGGAAAGTTTCTCCACTTAAAACAAATCTATTTTCTTATATTGGACTTGGGTTTGGCTTTATTCTTTTTATAAATATTGCATACCTGTTTTTTTGGGCTTTTTTTTCTAAATGGAAACAATTTGCAATTTGTTTACTTTCTATTTTTATTTGTTACAAACCAATAACAACTTATTTTCCACTACATATCAGATCTCCAAGACCTCCTCAAAACACAATTAAAGTACTTACATATAACGTACAAGGTTTTTCAGGTGAAAGAGATAAAGATGCAGCAGAACGTCCTATACTCGAGTATATAGCTTCGACCGATGCAGACATAGTATGTTTACAAGAGTATTTAGTGAGTAAAACCGGACAATCTATTTTGTCACAAAAAGATGTTAACAGGCTGCTTAACAAGTACCCTTATTATTCTGTAACTGGTTTGGAATCTTCAGGAAAATATCATATCTTCGGCTTGGCTTGTTTCTCCAAATTTCCAATTGAGCAGACTCATGAGGTTGTATTTGAATCGTCATACAATGGTGCAGCTATTTACACTATAAATATTGACAATAAAAAATATAGTGTAGCAAACGTGCATCTTGAATCAAACAGTATTAGAGCAGAAGATAAAAAACTGTACAGCGATTTTATACAAAACTCCGATTCTGTTAAGCTTGAAACAGTTACGGCAAACATTCGTAACAGACTTGGCAGTGCTTATAGAGCCAGAGCTGTACAAGTAAAAAAAATAAAAGACTTTTTAGAAACGCAAGGTACTCAAGGAACAATTATTTGCGGTGATTTCAACGATACTCCAATTTCTTACACTTACAATCAGATGAAAAAAGGTTTGGAAGACGCTTATGTATCAACTGCATTTGGTCCCGGCATCACATATAATGAAGATCTATTTCATTTTCGAATAGACTACATTATGCACAGTGAAAACTTCAAAGCGTATAGATCTAAAATAGATAAAATTAAACATTCAGATCATTATCCACTTAAAACATGGTTGGAATTAAAATAAATTCAGTAGGATCTGATAAATTAGAATTTCTATGTATAAAATAAGTAAAGAATTTTCATTTTCAGCAGCACACTCATT
>CAYZHS010000051.1:3430-10444 GCA_964478295.1 uncultured Proteiniphilum sp.
AGCAGGTTGCATGGGCACAATTATGTGGTTACAGTTCACTTACAAGCAGAGCAGTTAAATCAGCAGGGATTTGTAAGAGACTATAATGAATTAAGAATAGTAAAAGAATATATCGACAACAATCTGGATCATAGAAACTTAAACGATATACTTGCACCTCTCAATTCATCAGCAGAAAATATTGCAAAGATGCTATATGACAAATTCAAACCTCAACTACCAGAATTATATGCGGTTGAAGTAAGTGAAACTCCCAAAACATCAGCAATATATGAACCTAAACGTTAATGAGATATTTTACTCACTGCAAGGTGAAGGTGGCAGAACTGGTCAAGCCTCAATATTTATAAGACTTGCCAAATGCAATCTTGCCTGTAGCTTTTGTGACACCGATTTTGAGCATGGTACAAAGATGACAGTTGATGAGGTTCTTACTGTTATAGCTAAGTTTAAATGCAATTGGATTATCTGGACTGGAGGTGAACCAACATTGCAGCTTAATGAAAAGATAGTAGCATTATTTAAAGAAAAAGGTTATCTCCAGGCAATAGAAACTAACGGTACAAAAAAAGTACCTTCTGGTATAGACTACATTACATGTAGTCCTAAGCAAAATTTCGAGAAAGTAAAAGAACTGATTCCAGAGGTAGATGAATTGCGTTTTCCCATAATGAAGGGAGACCCTCTTCCTGATATTTCAATTTTACCTAAAACAGAGAGATATCTTCTAAGTCCGATTTTCGACGATAGCGAAATAATTCAGGAAAATGTAGATTATTGCATTTCACTTATTAAAGAAAACCCTATTTGGGCTTTGAGCCTGCAGACTCATAAATTGATTGGCATAAGATGATATGACTAAATTTCAGGTAACTATTCTTGGATGTGGATCGGCAATGCCTACAACACTGCATAATCCTCCGTCACAACTTATTGATATGAACGATAAGTTGTTTATGATTGATTGTGGTGAAGGTACTCAATTGCAAATGAGAAAGTTCAAAACAAGAATAGGTAAACTCCATTCAGTTTTTATTTCGCACTTACATGGAGACCATATTTTTGGATTACCTGGACTCATTTCTACTTTGAGTTTATTAGGGAGAAAAGTAGACCTAAATATTTATGCACATAAAGAGATAGATTTCCTAATATCTCCACTTATAGCATATATGGGTAGACATATTTCGTTTAATATAAATATAATACCGTTAAACCCTGATAAAGATGAAATTATCTTTGAAAATCGTATAATTAAAATTACATCATTCCCACTAAAACATAGAATAGATGCAAATGGCTTTATTTTTGAAGAAAAAGAATCGTCTCGTCATATAATAAGAGAAATGATTGATTTTCATGAGATACCTTTCAATCAAATAAATGACATAAAGAATGGAGCAGACTATGTGACACCGAATAATGAAGTAATCAATAACGAACTGTTAACTTTACCAGGAACTCCCGCAAAGAAATATGCATATTGCTCAGATACGGCTTACGCACCTGAAATTATTCCATACATAAATAAAGTAGATCTACTTTATCATGAAGCTACTTTTGCTGAAAGTGAACTCCTTAGAGCAAAAGAAACATTTCACTCAACTGCTCGTCAGGCGGCTGAGATTGCTAAATTAGCTGAGGTAAAAAAACTGGTAATCGGACACTACTCATCCAGATATAATGAATTGGGTATATTATTAAAAGAAGCTGTTGCTGTTTTTTCGGAGACAGAACTAGCTTCTGAAGGAAAAATATTTAATTTATGAATCTAAGTAACCTAATTACACTAGTTATTCTCTTATTGAGTTTCAACTCATATGGGAATAGCTTAATATATGGTTATGAAATACAAATTGAACACATTTCAGAAAATAATACTGAAGATAGTATAAGTGTATCTATCTCGGATAACCGACTCATTATAGAGAATTTACCTAAAGACAATATTCTGGAGATATTTAATATAATGGGAGTTAAAGTTTATACTCGTCGCCTCAAAGCAGGAACAAACGAATATCAGATTTCACTTCCCAGAGGATACTACATTATAAAAATTGGTAAATTCACAAAGAAAATAGCAATTAAATAAATGTAATTTTATATTTTTGTAAAATAAAAGAGAGTTAGGATATCAAAATGCAAGAGAAACCCTCTTGTAAAAAACAAAAACATTAATTTCAATCATTATGAATGTAGCAATTGTAGGTATTAGCGGTGCCGTTGGGCAAGAGCTTTTACGTGTTTTAGAAGAGAGAAATTTCCCAGTTGATAATTTATCACTTTTTGGTTCTTCAAGAAGTGCTGGTAAAGAATATACATTTAATGGTAAACAGATTACTGTTAAAGAGCTACTACACAATGACGATTTCAAAGGTATAGATATTGCATTTGTATCAGCAGGAGGTAGCACATCAATTGAATTTGCTGAAACCATAACTAAACATGGAGCAATAATGATTGATAATTCAAGTGCTTTCCGTATGGATGACGATGTACCTCTTGTTGTACCAGAGATAAATGGAGCAGATGCACTTAATCGCCCTAGAAATATAATTGCCAATCCCAACTGTACAACTTCACAGCTGGTAATAGCGTTGCAAGCTATAGAATCTATTACACATATCAAAAAAGTACATGTTGCAACATATCAGGCAGCTTCGGGAGCAGGTGCTGCAGCAATGCAGGAACTTGAAGATCAAAACAGACAATTGGTTAACGGAGAAGAACCAACGGTCTCAAAATTTGCATATCAACTGGCATACAATTTAATTCCTCAGGTGGATGTGTTTACTGAAAATGGTTACACAAAAGAGGAAATGAAGATGTATTACGAGACTCGTAAAATAATGCATTCTGACATTGAAGTAAGCGCAACATGCGTACGCGTGCCTGTTATGAGAGCTCACTCTGAAGCTATTTGGATAGAAACCGAGCGTCCTGTTTCATTAGAGGAAGCAAAAGAAGCGTTTCGTAATGCAAAAGGTGTAGAATTGATTGACGAACCTACAGAGAAAAAATATCCAATGCCTTTAGGACTTGAAGGTACTGATCCTGTTTATGTTGGCCGTATAAGAAAAGATATTTCAAATGAAAATGGCTTAACATTCTGGACTGTCTCTGATCAAATTCGTAAAGGTGCTGCACTAAATGCAGTGCAGATAGCAGAATACTTAATTAATAATTAATGTTCTTACAAAGAAAAATACAATAAAACCTACTACAATTAGTTTTAAAATAAGACCCACCAAATAACCTCCAAAAGCACCGGAGGCTTGTTTGGTGGCTTTTTTTAGTCTATTACCTGATATAATTGCACCAATAAAAGCTCCGATAAAAGGACCAAATAATATACCCCAGGGTCCTACGAAGAATCCTGCAAACAATCCAACTGTTGCTCCCCATACCACCTGTTTATTACCTCCCATCCTTTTTGTACCCCATACTGGCAGCACATTATCAAGAATAGTAATAACAACTGTTACAATTGCAAGTAAAATAATTGCTATCCAGCTTATATCATCTTTAGTAGAAGGTAAGAACTTCAGTATTAACAATCCCCCAAAACTAAGCGGTAGTCCCGGAATAATTGGAGCTATAGTACCTACAGCACCTATTAATATCAAAAGTGAAGCAATAATAATCCAAATTATATCTACCATTTTGTATTAGTTTTTTGGTAGTTCTTAAGATTGACTTAAGAGATTTACTAAATAGAATTAGTGGTATTTTCGATATGATTATGTTCCAGTAAAACCCTATGTGGTAAAGAACCGTGACCAATTAATTCAATAGGACATGACTGATATGCTGTTGAAAGCCATTCCTGCGATATATCACTGCCCGAATGATAATGTAATCCTTGGTTTACGCAGGCAATATTCTTTACAAGCGATATAATTGTACCCACATCATGAGATACTAACATAATTGCAATATCCTTGTTTATCTCACCCAACAGTTTATAGAAATCTTTCTCAAATAATTTATCCACGTAAGTACTGGGCTCATCTAATATAATCAGTTTTGGATTATCAATAATTGCTCTCCCCAGCAATACTCTCTGCAGTTGACCTCCTGAGAGCTCTCCTATTGCACGATTAAGTAAAGGAGATATACCCAATTGTTCTGCCACATTAACAACTTTCTTTCTCTCTTCTGCACTATAACGTCTGAAATATTTTTTTTGAGGGGTAATTCCAGAAAGTATAACTTCTGATACCGAAATTGGGAATTTCTTATCTATTTGACTTATCTGAGGCAGATATCCAACATTAAGTGATGAGACCCTTTTACCATTATCATAAAAATTGATGTTGCCCGAATCTGACTTGATTAGTCCCAATATTGTTTTGAGTAAAGTTGTTTTACCGCCTCCATTTGGGCCGATTATCCCTAAAAAATCGTCTTCATATATTGTCAGAGATATATTGTTAAGCACATTTGGCTTGTTAACATAACTCACTGTTAGATTTTCTATTTCAATAATCTTGTTCATTTTTTGTATAGTTCAATTTTACTCAAAATTTAATTTTATCTCTCGACAAAATTTCTGCAATATTTATTAATTCAATATCCCAATCATAACCCATTGGATTTATTTCAAAAATTTCAGCTCCGATCTGACGTGCTAATACTTCTGCATTTTTCTCATCAAAACCTTTCTGAATAAACACAGTATTTATTTTCTCTTTAGCTGCAATATCTATAAGCATTTTAATTTGGGCAGGTGAAGGATTTTTCCCTTCAAACTCTATGCTATACTGATGCAAATCAAACTCTTGTGCAAAATAACCAAGAGCAGGATGAAAAATAATAAAAGATCTGGTTGGAATATCATTGAGCAGTTCTCTTATAATACTATCTGTACTATCAACTTTGTTAATAAAGATTTCGTAATTATTTTGATATAATTCTCTATTATCAGGATCAAATTCAATCAATGAATTAACCATATTTTCACTCATCACTTTTACTGCAGTTGGCGACGACCAGATATGGGGGTCCAACTCTCCATGTGAATGAGTGTGGCCGTTTTCATCAGTATGATTATGTTCTTTACCCTTAATCAACTCTATGCCTTTTGAACAATCAACTATTTTAATGTTTGGATTATTTTCAGCCAACCTTTTACTCCAAGCCTTCTCAAAACCTAAGTCTCCCACCATATAATACATTTTACTTTTACCCATATCAACCATTACAGAGGGTGCAGGCTCGTAAGTTTCAGGACTAGTTCCTGGTGGTACTAACGTATTTATAGTAAAATTATCTGCAATTATGTGCTCTAAAATATAACGTTGAGGATCAATTGTAACAGTGAGAATTGTTTTATCGCTTGTATTCTCTGACTTCTTGCTCTGAGTACAGTCAATAAAGAAGAAAGTGAGTAATAACAACACAATCTGTGAAATATATTTTTGTTTCATATTAAACATTAGATAATTGATGGAGATGAGTCATTTATGTGACAAATGTAATAAATTTAGCCCGTTGATGGAAATAGTAAACAAAGATTTAATAAATTTGTTTGGGTGAGACTTAAGATAAAGGGTCCGCTTTAAATCAGAAACTATTCATATCACAACATATGCTACATCAGATTAAAACTACAGGTGATGGTTCGCACACCCTTTTTGTGCCAAAATTAAACGAACATTATCATTCTACTAATGGTGCTATACAGGAGTCTAATCATATTTTTATTAATGCAGGTCTAAACTATTCATTAGAGACTTTATTAATACCTGAAATAGAGTCGCAACAGACAATTAACATTTTGGAGATTGGTTTTGGAACTGGCCTAAATGCTTTATTAACATTACTTGAATGTGAAAACAAACCAATAAATGTGTTTTATAATAGTTTAGAGTTATACCCTGTATCTATAGAAGAAGTTAAATCTCTAAACTTTCCAACATTATTAGATAAGTTGAGCCTGTACAAAACAGAAAATAGTGCGAATATTTTTTCACAACTACACAAATCAGAATGGGAGAAATCTGTAAATATTACAACTAAATTCACCCTACTCAAGCAGAAAATTGATTTTAGTAATCCATCGCAATTTAACACAAACAAAATATTTAACCTTATCTATTTTGATGCATTTGCACCTGAAAAACAACCTGAAATGTGGACTGAAGATATTTTCAGAAAAATATATTCAGTGAGCGATAAAAATGCTGTCTTAACAACATATTGTGCAAAAGGTGTTGTTAGGAGAATGCTACAGAGTGTAGGTTTCAAAATGGAAAGAATTCCCGGACCTCCCGGCAAAAGAGAAATCCTAAGAGGCATTAAGACAGTGTAATCGAAACTTTTTACTGAACAACTATAACCTTCTGCTTGTTTTTCAATTGATAAGATTACGAATCATCAACAGCTAAAACAATCAGAAAATGAAGAATAAATATTTTTTAATAACAATAGGGATTATTATTTCCCAATTAATTATGGCTGGCGATTTTGAAACAGATACTTTTAAAACAGCAAATAATAAAGATGTTGTAATAACATTTATAAAACATGGTTCGCTAATGCTCACTTATGACGAATTATATATACAAGTAGACCCTGTTAGTATGTTTGCCGATTATAAAACTTTCCCTAAAGCAGACTTTATTCTAATAACACATGAACATGCCGATCATTTAGACTCTGTAGCAATTAACCATCTAACCAAAAGTAATACCAGAATAATTATAAACCAGTCGAGTAGGGATATAATATCTAAAGGAGATGTTATTAACAATGGAGAAAACTGGAAGCTAAGAAATGACATTTTTCTGGAGGCAGTACCGGCATATAACACTACAAAAGGAAGAGAGAAGTTTCATCCTCGTCACCGCGACAACGGGTATATTCTTACTATAAACAATTTCAGAATTTATATTGCTGGGGACACAGAAGATATACCCGAAATGAAAAACTTAAAAGATATTAACGTTGCATTTCTACCGGTTAATCAACCATACACTATGACCGTTGATCAGGCCGTTAATGCTGCACAAA
>CAYZHS010000052.1:0-10303 GCA_964478295.1 uncultured Proteiniphilum sp.
TATCATGATTGAGAATTTTTTAAAAGAGACTGAATTCAGTTCTCACCAAGATTTTATTGAGAACTACGAAATTATTGTACCAGATAATTTTAATTTCGCGTACAATGTAGTTGATGAATGGGCCAAAACGGACCCTCATAAGCGTGCACTATGCTGGACTAACGATAAGGGAGAAAATACAAACCTCACTTTTGCCGAACTCAAAGAACTTTCAGACAAAACAGCATCTTTCCTAACCTCTTTAAATATAAAAAAGGGTGATATGGTGATGCTTATACTTAAGCGTAGCATCGAGTTCTGGCAAACGATTATTGCCTTGCATAAAATTGGAGCAGTTGCAATTCCTGCTACACATCTTCTAACCGATAAAGACATCGTTTACCGGAATAATGCTGCTGGTGTAAAAGCAATTATTGCAGCAGAAGATGAAAGTCTTATAGAGCATGTGAATTTAGCAATGAAGAATTCACCAACAGTTGAACATCGTATTGTAGTTGGGGAGAATAGACATGAGGGTTGGCTGGATTTTCATAAGGAAGTAGAAACAGCATCACAATTCGTTAAACCCGAAATTGTGAATAGTAATGATGATATTATGCTGCTTTATTTCACATCAGGAACTACAGGACAGCCCAAAATGGTTATTCACGACTATACATACCCACTTGGGCACATCACTACTGCTAAGTATTGGCACAATCTTCACGAAAAAAGTGTGCATTTGACAGTAGCTGATACGGGCTGGGCAAAAGCTGTTTGGGGAAAACTTTATGGTCAATGGATAGTGGGGGCTTGTGTATTTGTTTATGATTTTGAAGGCAGATTCATACCAGACGATATGTTGAATATAATTTCGAAATATAAGATAACATCGTTCTGTGCTCCACCCACAATTTATCGATTCCTCATACGCGAAGATTTAAGTAAGTACGACTTATCATCACTAGAATATTGCACTACTGCAGGTGAAGCATTAAATCCTTCAGTTTTTGAAGCATTCTATGAAAAGACTGGAATAAAAATGATGGAGGCTTTCGGTCAAACCGAAACAGCACCAACAATTATAACATTTCCTTGGATTAAGCCTAAGCCAGGTGCTATGGGCGTACCCAACCCATTGTATGAAATGGATCTTCTTACTCACGACGGTCGATCTGCTGAGGATGGTGAACAGGGTGAGATTGTATTTTATACAGATAAGAAAAATCCTTTATCACTTTTTAAAGGCTATTACAAAGATGAAGAACTCACAAAACAGGTATATGAAAATCATATATACCGCACCGGCGATATGGCTTGGCGCGATGAAGATGGATATTACTGGTTTGTGGGAAGAACAGACGATGTTATAAAAAGCTCCGGATACAGAATTGGGCCTTTCGAGGTAGAAAGTGCGGTAATGACTCATCCTGCTGTTGTTGAGTGCGCCATTACTGGTGTTCCAGATGATATAAGGGGACAAATTATTAAGGCAACTATTGTTCTTGCCAATGAATATAAAGCTAAGGCGGGTGAAGAACTTGTGAAAGAGATTCAAGATCATGTTAAAAATGTAACTGCACCTTATAAATACCCACGTGTTGTTGAATTTGTTGAAGAACTTCCTAAAACAATAAGCGGGAAAATAAGAAGGGTTGAAATTAGAGCAAAAAGTCTCTGATTATAAATAGTGTCGTAAATTATTTATTCAATCTTAAGATTAACAAAAGAAATAAATTAGAATTTTTATATGAAAAAAGCATATGTATTTCCTGGACAAGGGGCCCAGTTTGTAGGAATGGGCAAAGAGTTGTATGAAACATCAACTCTTGCAAAAGATTTATTTGAGAAGGCAAATGAGATACTTGGATTCAGAATTACTGATTTGATGTTTGAAGGAACTGACGAAGACCTTAAGCAGACAAAGGTAACTCAACCTGCAATTTTTCTTCACTCAGTTATCTTAGCAAAAACCCTTGGAGAGGAGTTTAAGCCTGATATGACTGCAGGACACTCTCTGGGAGAGTTCTCTGCATTGGTTGCTGCAGGTGCTCTCTCTTTTGAAGATGGACTAAAGCTTGTGTATAAACGTGCACTGGCAATGCAGAAAGCTTGTGAAATTGAACCTTCAACAATGGCTGCAATCATTGCACTATCGAATGAGAAGGTAGAGGATATTTGCAACTCTATTGATGATGTGGTTGTACCTGCTAATTATAATTGCCCGGGACAGATTGTTATTTCCGGATCTATTAGTGGAATTGACAAAGCATGCGAATTAATGAAAGAAGCTGGTGCTAAAAGGGCATTACCTCTTAAAGTGGGTGGTGCATTTCACTCACCACTAATGGAACCTGCACGGGTGGAACTTTCCGAAGCAATTGAGTCGACTAAGTTTGCCACTCCTGTTTGTCCGGTATACCAAAATGTAACTACAACAGGTGAAACAAATCCCGAAACAATTAAAGCAAACCTTATTGCACAGCTCACTTCTCCAGTTAAGTGGACTCAATCGGTGCAGAATATGGTTAAAGATGGAGCTACTGATTTTGTAGAGTTGGGACCGGGTAAAGTGCTTCAGGGATTAATCTCTAAAATAGAAAAAAATGCAGTTGTATCTGGACATCAATAATTTTCAATACAATATTTAAACTTTGTTAGTAAGGTTTATTTGTTAAAATTGAAATTAGAAAATACATTTGTTTTGGCTTAAGTTTTACACTTAGGCCAAAACATAAATTAACCACCTTAATAACATTCATGATTTATGAAAAGATTTCATTTACTTATTGTTGTATTTACTGCTTTGGCGCTAAATATAAATGCTCAAGAAGAGTTTTTTAAAGCACCAAACTATTCTCAGATAGAAAGTAACGTAAAAGCACAAACTTCTTCTTACTACTATCCTAATCTTCTGAAAAAATATTTAGAAGCCAATTCAAACATGACTCTTGAAGAGGCAAGACACCTATACTATGGATTTGTTTTTCATAATAATTATGAACCGGTTGATACTTCATCTTATAATAATAAACTGGCTGCAACACTATCTAAAAGTTCATTCACTACAAGAGATTATGCTGAAATATTAGAATTCTCAAATGCACTTTTATTGGATGATCCATTTAATTTGAGAGCACTAAATGCAAAGCTGCTTGTACATGCTCAGCAAAATGATACAGATGAGTATAAGAAAGTGGCACAACAGAGAAGTATTGTTCAGAATGCAATAGTTAGCACTGGCGACGGAATGTCTGAAAATAGTGCATTTTATGTTATAAAGGTTGCACATGAATATGACATCTTGCCATTTCTAGGGTATACTTATGGGGGTGAGGATAAAATTATAAGAGGAAAAAAGGTGAACTATCTAACTCTTGGTCAAAATCGTTTTGGAGTAGAGAGAGTTTACTTCAACATCTCGCCAGTAATAGATTATGTAAATGCACATGGTGGTGGTAAAATGTAGAAACTGCTCTTGTCAGGGAAATAATTCATAAAATAATTCAGGGCATAAAATAGGAAGAAGTTTTCCACAGGTTTTATGCCCTGAACTTTTAAACCTTAAAACCATTTTTTTCTTTTAAAATACAACAACATCGCAGCTGCAACTAACACCATAAGACACCAAACAAAAAAATAGCCGTGTCGAATGTGTAACTCAGGGATATTATCAAAATTCATTCCATATACTCCAACAATAAATGTTAGAGGAATAAATACTACTGAAAAAATTGTCAGAAGTGCCATAATATCATTTAATCGTGTACTCATCGAAGAGTGATAGATATTCAGCTCATCATATAGTAATTCACGATAATAATCAAGCAACTCTACTGCCTGGTTTATATTATCCTGCAACTCTTTATAATGTTTATCATTTTGTGGAGTTATAAAATCAGAATCGAGTTTAACAAGACTCATCAGCATCTCCCTGGCAGGTTTGATATAGCGTCCCAGATTACTTAGTTCATGTTTTAACAGATTGATTATCTTAAGAGTTCCCTTATCCCGATTGAGCACCATTCTGTTTTCCAACGTCTCAATTTTCTCACCAAGCACGCTCAGAATAAAAATATAGTTGTCAATCACTACATCAAGCAGCGAAAAGGCAAGATAATCTACCCCCATATTCTTAAATCTCTTATTGCGCTTAATAATACGCTCTCTTACAGGATTAAATAAACTGCTCTTTTCTTCCTGAAAAGTAATTAATATATTGTTCATCAAAACAAGACTCAGATTATCTATTGATATCTGATTTAAAGATTCGTCATATTGCATCATTTTGATTGATACAAAGAGGCCATTATCAAACTCCTCCAACTGAGGACGTGTAGATGGCTCCATAACATCAGATAATATCTCAACCGGAATATTAAGGGAATTCGATAGTTGTCTCATAAGTTTTTCATTATGTAAACCGTCGATATTCAACCATATAAAACTGTCTTTATCTTTAAACGATTGAAGTTCTTCTATTGAAGAGATCGTTTCTTCGCGTACATTTTCTTTACTGATATCAAAAAGGGTCATTTCCACCTCTTTTGAGCGATACTGTCCCCTAAATCTCAGTTCGTATGGCGACAGCCCTATATCTTCCTGACGTTTTATTGGTATGTAAGACATGTAATTTATTGCTTAAAATACAAACATACAGTATTTATTCGAAAGTAAATGAATATTAAAAAAAATATTACTATCATTTTCAGGAAAAAACAAACCTACAGATATCGCTGACCTACAAACGATAAACACACATCATTAACCTCTGTAAACTTGTATAGTGTAAGAAATATTTTATTAAAGTTTGTAACCAAAACTAATTTGTTGTCGTCATATCCTCGAATAAACAAAAAACATTTATTATGACACTAAAAATTCTATCTTCGTTTCTTTTGTGTGGTATTTTAATTCCACTTAATGCACAGATAAGAGGAACTGTTTCTGACACAGACAGTAACCCAATTGAATTTGCAAACGTAGCAATATATTCATTACCCGACTCTACTTTAATCACCGGAACTACAACAGACGAATCTGGCACTTTTTTATTGAATTCTGATAGTAACGGCGAAAAGCTTTTAAGAGTTTCTTTCATTGGTTACGAAACTCAAACTTTACCAGCAAAACCAGAACAGAATATATATCTAAAATCTGACACCACAATGCTTGGTGAAGTTATTGTAAATGGTAACATACCCAGAATCAGGTTGCGAGATGATGCTGTTGTTGCAACTGTAGAAAATACTGTGTTAAGCAAAGCAGGTACCGCAAATGATGTTTTGAAACGTTTGCCTGCAATTACCGGAGATGATGGCGATTTCTCGATTTTCGGAAAAGGGAAAGCAAAAATTTATATCAACAACAGGGAGTTACGCGACCCTTCGGAACTAGATATGATTGCATCATCCGACATTAGAGAAGTTGAGATTATACATAATCCAGGTGCAGGGTACGATGCCTCTGTTAAGGCTATAATACGTATTCATACTGTACGTAAAGCTGGTGATGGATTTAGTTTTGATATCAGATCAACCTATCTGGCTAATAGTAATACCGACCTAAGGCAGCAATTGAACATGAATTATCGTTATAAAGGATTGGATATTTTTGCAACTGCTAAATATGAAAAATATGATTACGTTCAGAATAGTGTATTAACACAAACTGCATTTGTTGATACTTTATGGACCCAAGCAAATACTTTGGATGTAGAAGGAGTTGCAAATCCTCTAACAACAATCACTGGTATAAATTATGAGATAAATCCAAATCATTATGTGGGAGTAAAGCACACAATGTCGCTATCTCCCGGAAAAAACAAGCAATCTATAATTACTACAAGTGATGTATTTGCTAATAATACTTTCTTCGACAGATGGGTTAGCGTTAATGATCAGAAAAATAATAATAAGCCACGACATAGGTTTAATGTTTATTACAATGGTAATTTTGGTAATCTGAAAGTTGATTTCAACAGCGATATTTATGGTGGTAAACTTTTTTCAGAAACAAATATTACTGAGAGCAGCGAGGAGTTTGATGATAGGGTTATAAACTCATCAAATGAGATTGAGAACCGATTGTTTGCTACCAGGTTAGTATTGTCTTACCCACTTTTAGGTGGTCAGTTATCAGCAGGTAACGAGTACACACGTACCAAAAGAATTGATAACTACACAACCGATATGGCTACCATTCCTTCAACAAACACATCTATTCATGACGAAAACAATAGTTTATTTGCAGAATATTCAAGATCTACACCTATTGGTAAGATAGGAGCAGGTGTAAGATATGAAGATGTAAAATCTGACTATTACAACGAGGATGAGAAAAATGATGAACAGAGTAGAAAATACAAACGTTGGTTTCCAAACCTATCATATTCAAACTCATTTGGAAATGTGCAACTGCAACTAAGCTATAACGTAAAAACAGTTCGTCCAGCATATTGGCAACTAGGAAGCAACACTTTCTATGGAAACAGATTTACTCTTCAAACAGGAAATCCATTTCTTAAACCATCAATAATTCACGATGCATCGCTAATGAGTTCATGGAAGTTTCTTCAGCTAATGGTTAGCTACAAGCAAGAGAAAGATGTTATTATACAATGGGCAGAACAACTTGAAGAGAATCCGGCAATAGCTATATTATCTACAAAAAACATAGATAAACTACCCAACCTATCAGCATTTTTAACTGCCTCTCCTAAGTTTGGTATTTGGTCGCCAATTGCAAGTGTAGGATTCACTAAGCAATGGTTAACAATTACCAGCAATAACAAAGAACTAGAAATGAACAAACCTATGCTTATAGCTTCACTTAACAATTCATTCTCTCTTCCAAAAGGATTTCTGGTTACTTTGGATGGTAATTATCAGGGAAAAGGTTCGCATCAAAACGTAGAATTAACTAAAGATCAGTTCATAGTAAACTTGGGAGTAACAAAATCTTTCTTAAACGATAAATTATCGCTTACTTTAAAGGGGCACGACTTGTTTCATAGCAACAGAATGGGAATCACAGCTTACAATAATAAACTTCATATTTCTCAGAGCTCGAAATGGGATACACGTGAACTAGAAATTACTGTAAGATACAAATTCAACACTAATGGCAACAGATACAAAGGTACAGGTGCCGGTCAGAATGAATTTAACAGGTTGTAAAGTAAAGAAGTAGTTTTAATCAACTTCTTATCAACTACCTACCAACTCCTAATCATCCTTTTGTCTTATAGAGGAAGGTTAGGAGTTGCTAAGTATTTACTAAGATATTAAAAGGGAATTATTACTGTATTATACTTGCTTTTTTGAATTTTTTTGTCAACTTGTAATTATTGCATTAACGTAAAATAATATAAAAATGGCAACTTAAAAAAATGGTTTATAACACAGAGTTTTCTGAGAACTTTTACACAATACTATTGAAACATACATTGCATTTAAGTATGAAGCAGGCACATTAGTCTAAAACAGCTGTTATACAGGCAATCTTAAAATTTAATTGATAGGAGTATATTTAAACAACTATTATAATTATCCGGCTTTGAAGTTATAGATGGGACGAATCACTTCAATTACATCAGCAGTATCTACTATTGCATTAATAATCATATTCATTGGTTTATATGCATGAGGAGCTTCGTCAAGTGTAGATCGATTTACAGAACTAGAATAGATACCTTTCATCGACTCTTTGTAATCGTCCATCGAAAGCAGTTCTTTGGCTTTTGAGCGACTCATAAGTCGTCCAGCACCATGAGGGGCAGAATAGTTCCAGTCGGCATTCCCTTTCCCTATACAAATAAGAGAACCATCTCTCATATTGATGGGAATGAGTAATATTTCATCTTTTAGGGCACTCACGGCTCCTTTTCGTAGAATATTTCTTTTCACATCAATATAGTTGTGAACTGTTTCAAATTGATTTTCTGCAGTTAACCCCATATCTGCCATGATAACTTTGGCCATTTCTTTTCGGTTAACTGAAGCAAAGTGCTGTACAATCGTCATGTCATTTATATAATCATCAAAGTCGCGCCCTTCAAGATAAGCAAAATCTTTGCTGAGTATTGGCTTCTGCAGTTTTTTTAGTTCTTCTTTAATATTTTTGCTTAGACCCGATTTTTTGAGTTCTCTAATAAGATTCTTCCTATTATTTTTATCACCATTGTGGTTTTTCACTGCCAAGTCCTGATAATATTTCCAGACATTGGTACCAAGATGCCGACTACCGGAGTGAATTACAAGATATAGCGAATCGTCAATTCCTTTATTAATCTCTATGAAATGGTTTCCTCCACCAAGAGTACCTATTGAAAGGATTGCTCGTTCGAGGTTGGCAAACTTTGCACTTCTTAATTCCCTAAAATCGAATTTTGAAATTGGCTTGTCTCTTACAGCGAAACCTGATGGTATATGATTATTAATAACTTTATCTAGTTTAGGCAGATCAACCTCCTTTTGCTTTAATTTGGTTGTCAGCATGCCACAGCCAATATCTACCCCCACAAGGTTGGGGGTAACTTTATCAGTAATGGTCATGGTGGTGCCTATCGTGGAACCTTTTCCCACGTGCGCATCAGGCATCACCCGTATCTTTTCGTATAAATAGGGCTCAAAGTTTGTAAGTGATTCTATTTGATCGTATGCTTCCTTTTCTAACGAATCGATAAAAATCTTAGTCTCGTTCCCTACCCTGTTTATTATACTCTTCATGCCATAAATATATATAAAAAAAACCGCTTCCGACAAACACTCCGTATATGAGTTTAGCCGAAAGCGGAAAATATAATTACATTCTGAACCTATTTATGTGCAGTCCAGTCAATTATCACTCATCCATAAGAATATGCATAATATCACATGCAGATTTTGTGACTTTTGAACCTGGTCCGAAAATAGCAGCAACACCTGTCTTGTATAAGAAATCATAGTCCTGTGCTGGAATTACACCACCAACAATAACTGCAATATCTGGACGACCTAATCTATTTAGTTCTTCAATTACCTGTGGAACTAATGTTTTATGACCAGCAGCAAGTGATGATACTCCTAGTACATGAACATCATTCTCTACTGCCTGACGAGCTGCTTCGGCTGGTGTTTGAAATAATGGTCCCATATCAACGTCAAAACCACAATCTGCATAACCAGTTGCTACTACTTTAGCTCCGCGGTCATGACCATCTTGTCCCATCTTAGCAACCATAATTCTTGGTCTGCGGCCTGTTTCTTTAGCAAATCTATCTGTGAGGGCACGCGCTTCGTCAAGCGTTGCATCTCCTTTTGATTCTGATGAATACACTCCTGATATTGTTCTTATAATTGCATTATAACGTCCAACTACTTTTTCACAAGCATCTGAAATCTCTCCCAATGTAGCACGTACACGTGCAGCTTCTACTGTTAGCTCCAGAAGATTTCCCTCTTTTGTTTCTACACATTTGGTTATTGCATTAAGTGCTCTATTAACAGCTTCATTGTCGCGTTCAGACTTTAGTTTACCAAGTCGCTCAACCTGCTGATTTCTAACTTCTGTGTTATCAATATCAAGAATATCAATTGGATCTTCCTGTTCCAATCTATACTTATTAACACCAATTATAGTCTGAACACCTGAGTCGATACGAGCCTGAGTTCGTGCAGCAGCCTCCTCAATACGCATTTTGGGAAGTCCAGTTTCTATAGCCTTAGCCATTCCTCCAAGCTTTTCTATTTCCTGGATTAGACTCCATGCTTTATCGGCCAATTCCTGAGTTAGAGATTCTACATAATATGAGCCTGCCCATGGATCGACATGCTTAGTTATTTGAGTTTCCTCTTGCAGATATATCTGTGTATTTCTAGCTATACGTGCCGAAAAATCGGTAGGTAAAGCAATAGCTTCATCTAATGCATTTGTATGCAACGACTGTGTATGTCCTAATGCGGCAGCCATTGCTTCAATTGCAGTACGACCAACATTATTAAATGGGTCTTGCTCTGTAAGTGACCATCCGGAAGTTTGAGAGTGAGTACGCAAAGCCATCGATTTGGGATTCTCAGCTCCAAAGCTCTTAAGAACTTTTGCCCAAAGTAATCTGGCTGCTCTCATCTTGGCAATTTCCATGAAGTGGTTCATGCCGATACCCCAGAAGAAAGAAAGACGTGGAGCAAATTTATCAACAGGTATACCTGCATCTACTCCAGCGCGAAGATACTCTATACCATCTGCAATAGTGTAAGCTAACTCAATATCAGCAGTAGCTCCAGCTTCCTGCATATGATATCCTGAAATGGAGATAGAGTTAAACTTAGGCATCTTCTGTGAA
>CAYZHS010000053.1:0-10257 GCA_964478295.1 uncultured Proteiniphilum sp.
CTGATAATAGCGTGTAAGAAACAGAACCGTGATGCACAGAAAGCATTATATGAGAGATATGCTCCTGTAATGATGGCTGTGTGTATACGATATTGCGGGGATGAAGAAACAGCACGTGATTTGTTGCACGATGGGTTCATTAAAGTATTTACGCAGATTGGCTCATATTCGGGCAAGGGATCTTTTGAAGGTTGGCTAAGACGTATATTTGTAAATATGGCATTGGAGAATTTCCGTAAGGAAAAAAAGAAACATCTGTTTATTGAGGAATATAGTTATATTAAAAGTAACGAATCTGATGCTCCAGCTGAAGACTTATTAGAGATAGAAGATATACCTCGTGAAGATGTGCTTGAATTGATAAGCTCACTCCCTCCTGGTTATAGAACGGTATTTAACCTCTATATTTTTGAGGAGATGACGCACAAGCAAATTGCAAAGGAGATAGGTATAAGTGAAACGGCGTCGCGTTCGCAATTCTCTAGAGCTAAAGCTTTATTGAAGAAAAAGATATCAGCCATACTCTCAAAAAACAAACAAAGACAGTTATAAATGGAATTTGATAATGAAATAAGGAAGCAATTTAAATCTAAGTTCGAAGATTTTAAAATATCTGCCCCTGAAGATGGATGGGAGGAGATAGAGAAGTCGTTGAACTTTATGAGAAATGCACATAACCTTAAGGTTCGCAGAATGTGGCGAATTGCAGGGTCTGTTGCAGCTGTTGCTATTTTGATTATTGGTAGCTTGCTTTTCTTAAATACTCCTTTAGAGCAGAGTGATATTTATATGTCCGATGCTGATGAGGTTACTCGTAAAATTAATCAGGGTAAATCAGAATCAGTAGTACAGTCTATTGCATCAAACGCAGTGGAACAGAAAAATGGTCTGTTGCTGGCAGAGAGCAGAGAAAAGGTAATTAGAAAAAACACAACTCATACATCTATCGAAACAGAAGTGTTGGCAATAGATGAGGTTCCTGAGAGTCGCATAATAAACATTGAAACTTCTAAAAGAATTGGAGAGGATATGTTTGACGAAGAAGAGTATGATTATCTTATGGAGGAGTTTATTCTTGTAGCACAGGCACAAAACGATTTATTTACAGAGAATATCGCACAGAGTAGCAACGAAAGGTTAATTCTCTCTGTTGGTGGTAAGGGAAGTTTAACTTCATTTCATCAAACTGTTAATACACCAATGACACTGCGTAGTGCCTCGATAAGTAATGAAGCACAGTTGCCCGATGATGCAGAAAGATTTTTATATCAGTATAATAGCATCAAAGATAATATTGCCGAAATGGAGCACAATCAGCCAGTTTCATTTGGGGTAACTGTTTCAAAAACAATTATTGATGGCCTCTTTGTAGAAACAGGACTTATTTATTCATATCTTTATTCAAAAAGCAAAAACACTAACACTGTTTCTCAAAACTATCAATCACAAAGCTTACACTATCTGGGTGTGCCACTAAATCTTAACTATAATCTGTTTTCTCTTAGAGATTTAAATGTTTATGCATCTTTGGGAGGAATGATTGAGAAAGATGTATACGGTAAATTTCGTGAAGAAGGAGAAGCCCAGTCAATAGATGACAATGTAAAGTCGGAGTTATTGGTTAATGAAACTATTTCACAACGTAATCCTCAACTTTCGGTTAATGCTGGGTTAGGCTTGTCATATCCATTATATAAAGATTTTAAGTTGTATGGCAAGATAGGCGGTGCCTATTATTTTGATGCAAAAAATGATTATAAAACAATATACTCAGACAGTAAAATTGTTATGGATTTGAGTATAGGAATCAGATACGAATTTAAATGACACTTAAACAATATTTATTTATGAGAAAATCAATGCTATTTTCAGCTATTATAGGAGCACTTATCTTCATGACATCTTGTTTGGGAGAGGTAAGCAGTAATTATGCTGATACTACTTTTGTTTATATCGACAGCGATGATGTAGGCACAACTTACGGAAAAACAATATCTCTATACGGTGCATCCAGAGCAATTGTATCAAATGAAATGGTTTTAATGAATCCCAATAGATTTAAAATCATGGCATACAAATGGGAAGAAGAGTATGGTACTAAACCTTTAAGACTCGATGGTCAGATATATCAGGCCGATTACGTTCAGCTTACAGGTGAGCCCATTGATGTTTATCAAACATATTTAAGATTTACTCCACTACCCGAAGTAGAAGAGCACTTGAGCTTTCTTGAAGTTGCTCCTCCAATTTTTGCTCATTCACCCAAGTTTATGGGAGACAACTGGTTGTTTCAATTCTCATATGAAATACCTAAAGGGCAGTTGGGTATAGTTGATTTCTACAAAAGAGATCAGACCGAAGAGCTTAGCACCGATGTGGTAATTGATTTACATCTTACCCATACAGGTACTCCAAGTGGAACTACAGTTGAAAGAGTGACAGATTATTTGGCACTTAATATGTCGTCATTAAGAAGTCAATATGTGAATTCGGATAAAGAAGAATTGAAAATAAAATTTGTTTACCATCTGAAAGATAGAACTGAGCCAGTAGAATCACAGGCTTATACTTTGATGTTAAAAGAGAACTAATAAATCTCACTATAATAAATTAAACTGCAGCACCTTCTTTAGGTGTTGCAGTTTTTTATATGTAGCTTATTCTCAATATTAAACGGAATTGACTAACTTTGTGCTCCAAATTGAAATAAAAATGTGGAGAGATATTGTAGGAATTGTTACACAGCTTATTGTTGCTACACCAAAAGCTTGGAAAGATATTTATAACGATAAAAGGTCTCATGATGAGTTCCTTGATCGATACCTTCACCCAATGTTTGGACTTATTGCACTAACTTCTTTCATTGGTGAATTATTGTTTTCTGCCAACGGAAACATTGAGAGTGCATTAAAGCAAACAATAACTGTGATAGTTGCAGTGTATGGGGGTTATTTTATTTCTTCCTATATTCTTAACGAAACAGCAGAGAAATTTAGCTTAAATAAAAATATGCCTATGTTCAGAAGATATGTAGGCTTCTCTTCTGTAGTTGTTTATATTTTGTATTTAATAATTCCATTCTTTCCCGATTTTATTGTACTTTGGCTACTTGCATTATACACAGTACATCTGTTATATGTTGGAGCGCAGTACTACGTGAGAGTAAATGAAGATAATCATCTTAATTTTACACTATTATCATCGGCGGTAATCTTGCTTACTCCTGCTGCAATTAGCTTTCTATTTTCTATTATAATTAAGTAATGAAACAGACTCCTATCAACATAAAAAATAAGCGTGCCACATTCGATTATGAATTGGTGGAAACATTTACCGCAGGTATTATGTTAACAGGTACAGAGATTAAGTCGATCCGCTTAGGAAAGGCTAGTCTAGTAGATACCTACTGCCTTTTTGAAGGTAAGGGTTTGTGGGTGCGCAATATGCATATTTCACCATATTTCTATGGTAGTTATAATAATCCCGACTCGCGAAGAGACAGAAAATTGTTACTCAATAAAAATGAGTTGAGAAAAATCAGAAGATTGACTAAAGAGACAGGCTACACAATAATTCCTGTAAGAATGTTTATCAATGAGAAAGGATTGGCAAAATTGGTTATTGCTGTGGCAAGAGGAAAGAAGCAATACGATAAGCGTCAGTCTTTAAAAGAAAAAGAGGATAAACGGGCTATGGACAGGATGTTTAAGAGGTAGTTACTGCTCTGTATATTTGTTTTAGTGTTATCGTTTTATTTTATTAATTGATTCTTATTTAAGATGCAGTTCAGCAAAACTATACTTATTCCGGCACTTAAGAAGTCCGGAGCCACTTCATTGTGGCTATTAAAGATGATTTTGCCTATATCGCTTGCGGTTAGGTTTTTAGGTTATTTTGGAATATTAGCATATATGGCCGACTTCCTTGATCCTTTATTTGTGTATTTAGGTCTGCCGGGTAGTACTGCTATTATTTTTTTAACTTCAATATTTCTGCCTCTATATGCTCCAATAGCTATTATTACTTCAATGAGCATTACATTGAGGGAGCTCACAATATTGGCGTTGATGTGTCAGATAGCACATAATCTCCCGGTAGAAAGTGCTATTCAGGGTAAAACCGGCACAACATTTAGAAGTATGACAATATTACGCATTGTAATGAGTATTGTTGCAGGTTTTATATTAAATCTGCTTTTGCCAAAGGAGATGGGTATGCCCTTGTTTGCGCAAACAGATATAGTTGTTGTTAATTCAATAGGAGAACTACTAATACTTTGGCTAAAAAGCTCGCTTAACATTGCAGTATTACTTTCAGCTATTATTTTCTCGCTCAATTTGTTATATAACATACTAAATCACTATAATCTTATTTCAAAACTTAGTAAAGGACTCAACCCGATACTTAAGTTTTTTGGACTGCCCGAAAATACTGGTTTTCTTTTACTTATAGGTTATATTGTGGGTGTGGCATACGGTGGTGCATTAATGATGGATCAGATGAAGAGTGGTGAAGTGTCGCGTACCGATGCTAATTTACTTAATCACCATCTTGCTCTTTCTCATTCGGTAATTGAAGATAACCTTCTTTTTGTAGCATTAGGTGTCTCTATTTGGTGGATTTTGGGAGTGCGGCTCACACTTGCCTGGATTGTAGTTTGGTTAAGAAGGTTTATGCTTAATTTACAAAGTGGTAGGTTAAGGTTTTCCTTCAGAGGTTATGGAAATTAATTATTTTGGTTAATTTTGGATTTGATATCAGTTTAACAGCTATCTGTCTCACATAAAAGAGATATAGTGTGTTATAGTCCGATTAAAATAATAAGTAGAAATAGACATGGAATTAGAAAAAATAATATCCAATCGTATCCTAATATTAGATGGTGCGATGGGAACAATGATACAGCGATATAATCTTACAGAAGAGGATTTCAGAGGTGAAAGATTTCGAGATTTTGATAACCCGACCAGATGTTATAACTGAAATACATAAGGAGTATCTCGAAGCGGGTTCTGATATTATTGAGACTAATACCTTTAACTCAACCTCAATATCTATGCAGGATTATAATATGAGCCACTTAGCCAGAGAATTGAATCTTGCTGCTGCTAAATTGGCCAGGGATGCTGCAGATGAATATAACGCGAAAACACCCGATAAGCCCAGATTGGCTGGATCAATAGGTCCAACAAACAAAACGGCCTCGATGAGTCCTAAAGTCGAAGAACCAATGTTTAGGGCAGCTACATTCGATGATTTTAAAGCGTCGTATAAGGAACAAATTCTTGCACTTGTTGAGGGTGGAGTAGACTTACTTCTTATAGAAACTATTTTTGATACCCTTAATGCCAAAGCTGCTGTTTTTGCTGCAGAAGAGGTGGCTGCAGAAACTGGAAAAAAAACACCGATCGTACTCTCTGTAACACTTTCTGATAAGGCTGGCAGAACTTTATCTGGACAAACGTTGGCTGCATTTGTAGCATCAATGAGTCACGCAAATCCATTGGCAATTGGACTTAATTGTTCACTTGGCGCTGCAGATCTTAAACCTTACGTGAAAGAACTTGGCAGGATAGCACCTTTCTTTATTTCTACTTATCCTAATGCAGGATTGCCCAATCAGCTAGGTGAGTATGATGAGACGCCAGAGAAGATGGCCGAACAGATTAAAGAGTTTGTTGATGAAGGGTTGGTTAATATTATAGGTGGTTGTTGTGGCACTACTCCAGATCATATAACTAAATATGTTGAACTTGTGAAAGGGGCCAAACCGCACAAAAAGGCAGAGGTGTCTGAGTTTATGAACTTGTCGGGTTTAGAGCATTTAGAGGTTTCGCAGCAAATTAACTTTCTTAATATAGGCGAGAGATGTAATGTTGCCGGTTCCAGACGATTCTTACGTCTGATACAGGAAAAGAAATACGAAGAAGCATTAGATATTGCCCGTAAGCAGGTTGAAGACGGAGCTCAGGTGCTTGATATTAATATGGACGAAGGTCTTCTTGATGGTGCTCAGGAGATGACCAATTTCCTTAATATGTTAGCTTCAGACCCTGATGTGTCAAGAGTTCCAATTATGGTTGACTCGTCGGACTGGAAAGTTATTGAAGCCGGACTAAAGTGTGTTCAGGGTAAGTCGATTGTAAATTCTATTTCTCTTAAAAATGGAGAAGAAGAGTTTCTTCATCAAGCTAAACTGGCTCAGAATTATGGGGCAGCAGTAGTTGTAATGGCATTCGATGAAACCGGACAGGCCGATACTTTTGAACGTCGTATAGAAGTGTGTGGACGCGCCTATAAGCTTCTGGTTGAAAATGGCTTTAATCCAAAAGATATTGTATTCGACCCAAATATTCTTGCGATAGCTACAGGTATGGACGAGCATAAAGGTTATGCAATTGACTTCATAAAAGCTGTTAGTTGGATAAAGAAAAATCTTCCATACGCTAAGGTGAGTGGCGGTGTTAGTAATCTCTCTTTCTCTTTTAGGGGTAATGAGTATATAAGAGAACTCATGCATTCGTCGTTTCTTTATCATTCTATAAAAGCGGGACTTGATATGGGTATTGTCAATCCTTCTCAATCGGTTATATACGAAGATATATCTGACGAAGAAAAAGAGCTGGTGGAGGATGTTATATTCAACAGGCGCGATGATGCTACAGAAAGATTAATGGCATATGCAGAAAAGATAAAAAGGGAGAAAACTCCTGAAGCTGAACATGTGAAATCAGAAGAATGGAGAAGCCTATCTCTCGACGAGCGGTTGAGTCACGCCTTAGTTAAAGGTATAGGAGATTATATGGAGCAGGATCTGGGTGAAGCACTAAAAGTTTACCCTCGTGCTGTAGATATTATCGATAAACCTTTAATGGCAGGTATGAATAGGGTGGGCGATTTGTTTGGATCTGGAAAGATGTTCCTACCACAGGTAGTTAAAGCTGCTAGAGCCATGAAAAAGGCTGTAGCTATTCTGCAGCCCACTCTCGAGTCGGAGAAAACATCAAATGGCGGATCAGTAAGAGCTGGTAAAATATTATTAGCAACAGTTAAGGGTGATGTGCATGATATTGGCAAAAATATTGTTTCTATTGTACTGTCATGTAATAATTATGAAATTGTAGATCTTGGTGTTATGGTTCCGCCTGAAAAGATTATTGATGCAGTAAATAAAGAAAAACCCGATATTGTTGGGTTAAGCGGACTTATCACGCCCTCGCTTAGCGAGATGGGTGTGGTTGCAGAGGAGATGGAGAAAGCCGGATTAGCTATTCCTCTTTTAATAGGAGGTGCTACTACTTCAAAACTACATACTGCACTGAAAATTGAACCAAAATACAATAGTGGTCCCGTTGTTTATGTTAAAGATGCTTCTATGGCTCCTTCTGCAGTTTCCAATTTAATGAATATCGAAAATAGGGAGGAGTATATTAAAAGTAATAGAGAAGATAATGAACGCCTGCGACAAAATTATTCTCAAAAAATTACAGAACTTGTTGATATTAACGAGGCCAGAGCTAATGCTTTTAAAATAAACTGGAATTTATTTGAGACTGAAAAGCCCAATAAATTAGGAAGGTTTGTTCTGGATAAGATAAAAATTTCAGATATTTTGCCATATCTGGATTGGAAGTTTCTTTTTCCGGCGTGGAACCTGTCGGCAAGATTTCACACTATAACAGAAGTAGAGGCAGACCAATCTGAACGTGCTAAATGGATGGCAAGTTTCAGAGATGATGATCAAGACAAAGCCAAAGAGGCCGCTAAGCTATATGATGATGCAGTAGCTATGTTGAAAAGTTTTGTAGATAATGATGTGGACTTTATAAGAGCTGTATATGGAATATATGAAGCTTATAGCGAAAATGATACTGTTTTTATTATAAATGAAAATGCATCAGGTAGTTCAAAAATTGTTGAATTCCCTTTTCTTCGTCAGCAGAAGAAGTCGAAGAAAAATGAATATTACTGTTTAAGCGATTTTATATCACCCAAATCATCAGGCAAAAAAGATTATATAGGAGCATTTGCTGTAACTGCCGGAGTAGGTGCAGAAACATTGATGGAAAAATATAGTGAAGTTGGAGATGAGTACAACTCGCTTTTAATGAAATCTTTATTAGATAGATTGGCCGAGGCTGCAACAGAGTGGTTGCACGCAAAGGTACGTCGCAGCGATTGGGGTTATGCCTCAGATGAAAATGTCTCTATAAAAGATATGCTGGCAGTGAGATTTCAAGGTATTCGTCCTGCTGTTGGCTACCCATCTATCCCCGATCAGACAACTAACTTCATACTGCACGAGATGCTAAACTCACAAGAGATTGGTATAACGCTTACAGAAAATGGTATAATGTATCCAAATGCAGCTGTTAGTGGTCTGTTTTTTGCACATCCCGAATCTAAATACTTTGGTATTGGAGAGATTGATGAAGTTCAAGTGGCAGATTATGCATCAAGGAAAGGTGTAAAAGTAAATGATATAAAGAAGTTTCTCCTTGCTAACTTGGATTAATAATAGAACTAGGTACCCGAAATATTTACCTAAATAGAGTACCTTTGTCTTATCAAATTTAAATTTATATATGCGAAGTTTTGGCAGTGATAATAATTCAGGAGTGCATCCAACCATAATGCAAGCTATATTAGAGGCTAATAGCAACCATGCTATTGCTTATGGAGATGATAAATGGTCAGAAAAAGCTGTAGAAATTATTAGTGAGATATTAGAAGCACCTGATGTTAATCCGCTTTTTGTGTTTAATGGCACAGGAGCTAATGTGATTGCGCTACAAGCATGTACAAGGCCATTTAATTCAATTCTGTGTGCATCTTCCTCACACATAGCTGTTGATGAGTGTGGTGCGCCTGTTAAAGTTACCGGTTGTTCACTAAAGGAAATACCTACACCAGATGGTAAATTAACTCCAGAACTGATAAAGCCTTATTTGCATGGATTTGGATTTGAGCATCACTCTCAACCAAAAGTTATAGCTATTTCACAGACAACAGAATTAGGTACAGCTTATACTACCGAAGAGGTGAAATTGCTTTCCGACCTGGCGCATGAACACGACATGTATCTGTTTGTTGATGGTACAAGAATTGGTAATGCTTGTGCTTATCTGGGAGTTGGACTAAAAGAAATGACAGTTGATTGTGGAGTGGATATATTTACACTTGGTGGCACAAAGAATGGGTTAATGTTTGGCGAAGTGGTTGTGCCTCTCCGCAAAGAGTTAGCTCAGAATTTGAGGTACTACAGGAAGCAGGTTACTCAATTATACTCAAAGATGAGGTATATCTCAGCTCAGTTTATACCATATATGAAAGATAATATATGGTTTGAGAATGCAAAGAAGTCTAATCTTGCTGCACAGAAACTTTTATCATCAATTAAAGAGGTAAAGGGGATAACTATTACTCAAAAGGTTGAATCTAATTCTATATTTTTTATTCTGCCTAAAGATATTACCGACAAGCTGAGAGAACGATATTTCTTTTATGACTGGGATGTAAGTCGCAACGAAATGCGTTTAGTTTGCTCGTGGGATACCACAGATGATGATATAATAAGTTTTACTAATTATTTGAAACATATAACATCGGCATAATTAACGACACTAATATTTTTATTGTATCTCATATTTATTTGTAAAATATAATTTTCATGTTTGATTTTTTAGATGTTTACCCTTGGTTGCTTCCCGTAGTAATTTTCTTTGGTAGAATTATAGACGTTTCACTCGGAACACTACGTATAATTTTTGTTTCAAAAGGAGAAAAAAATAAGGCTCCTCTTATCGGATTCGTAGAGGTATTTATTTGGGTGGTTGTTATATCTCAAATTCTTGCCCGTGCAAACGATATGGTTTCATACCTCTCTTATGCGGCAGGTTATGCAGCAGGTAATTATATTGGATTAATCCTTGAAAACAGAATAGCTTATGGTATTGTACTTTGCCGTATTTATACTCAAAAGAATGGTTATGAACTAATACAAACTTTAAATAAACTGAACTTTGGTGCAACTATGACTCATGGTGAAGGATCTACAAATGAAGTTGATATTATAGAAACTGTTGTAGATCGAAAAGAAATGAAAGTTTTGCAACAAGCAATAAATCAGTTCGACAGCAACAGCTTCTATGTGGTGGAGGATGTAAGAACAAAGAAAAATGGAATCTTCCCGCAAAGAAAGAATATCTTAAACAGATGGAGAATAGGTAAGTAAACTATTTAAGCTCGTTCTCCTTT
>CAYZHS010000054.1:0-10245 GCA_964478295.1 uncultured Proteiniphilum sp.
TGAGCAAAAAGGATTAGTATCGGAAACATGGCAAAAAGGAGCATGGCTCTCATTCTTCCCTGATATGGGTCCATTTTCTTTTTCCTCATAAAGTAGGCGGGGAAGTAGCCTGCCGCAAATACAGATATCATGGATATTGCATATACCAGGAATACGTGAGGAGCACTTTGTGTGGAGTCTAATCCATAAACAGAACTTAGGTAGGCAGGAATCCAGAAAAGCAGAAACCACCACACACCGTCAGTAAGAAATTTACCTATTGCAAACGACCATGTTTGCCTGTGTTTGAATGCTTGTTTGAAAGTAACTTTTTTTCCAGCGGAAGGATCTTTTGAAGTAGTAATAATACCGTCTGATTCGTCATCCTGATTTATATATGCTAATTCGGCAGTATTTACTCTTTTATTCTTTTCAGGTTTCTCATAGATAAACACCCAGAATCCCATCCATATAAATCCAAGAGCACCTATAACAACAAAAGCCATTTCCCACCCCCATGCCTTTGCTATAAAAGGAATTGTAAGAGGTGCTATTAAAGCGCCAATTTGTGCACCTGCATTAAATAAACTTGTAGCGTACGCTCTATCTTTTTTAGGAAAATATTCTGCTGTTGCTTTAATAGCTGCTGGGAAATTGCCAGCTTCGCCAATAGCAAGTACAAGTCGCGCAAAAATAAATAACATTACACTAACTGATACTACTAGTGAAACATCACCTACTGTTGAAATAGCTTCCCGTGCACCTGTAAAGCTTATTGTCCATTCACCTGCTACTATGCCTGATGTAAGTAATCCGCAGAAAGCGTGAATTACTGCACCTACAGACCATACTCCAATAGCCCACAGATAACCTTTTTTAGTATCCAGACGATCTACAAGCTTACCTGCAAATAGCATAGATATAGCATAAAACAACGAAAATAAGCCCGCTACCGTGCCATAGTCGCTATTAGTCCAATGAAACTCCGGTGCAATAAAGTCGGCCCATGTTAGCGACAATACTTGCCTGTCGAGATAGTTAACAGTTGTAGCCAAAAACAGCATTAAGCATATAGTCCATCGCTGATTTGTCATTTTTGCATTTTCTTGTTTAAGATTACTCATGTTTAAATTCATATTGTGTTGTTTTATAACAGGTGAGTTGTTTTCTGGCAGAAATAATTAATGCTAGATATTGCTGAAACTTTTATAATAGTCAATAGTTTCTTTTGTGATTATATCTATCTGAACAAAATTTTGCACTTTCACCGGTTTTTTAAATATCAAGTATTCCAATAAAGTTTTCATTGCGTGAAAGCCTTGGTAGTCTGGCCTTTGTCCTATTAAGAAATCTATTTGCCCTTTTTTAACGGCAGCAATATTAGCTGTTGTAACGTCCATACATACCATTTTAATATCCTTGATATTATTGTTTTGCAGATAGTCTGACACTATGTTACCTCTCGAGTTCATAACAACTATGCCAGACAAGTTTTGATGGTTATTGAAGAAGTTAGAAAGATGTTTATCATTCTCTTCGGGATGAAAAACTGAAAATGGGATTTTTAATATATTGCAACTGAATTTAGAGTTCTTAAGATAGTCGCTGAAACCCTGCTTTCTCATTACTGTTGTATTTGCACTGCTGTCACCTGTTCTTACTGCTTGAAGTATGCCTATATTAGAGTCATTAGGGATTATTGAAGTTATTAGATTTGCAATTAATTTACCTAAAGTATAATGATCTGCAGAAAAATAAGCCAATGAAGAGGTTTCTTCAATTGCAGAGTCTACAAAAATATATGGAATGTCTCTTGCATCAAGTTTCTTGCATAAGCTTATTGTTTCATCTTTAAAAGTAGGACCAATAATAAGTGCGTCCATTTCAAATTCAGATAATTTATTGAATGTTTCTCTACAGTCATAAATGTCATACTGATTGTAGGTGAACACGTGAAGTTCCACTTCTATATTTTCATACTCTTCCAATGCACGCCCAATTCCACTATGAATACTTTCCCAATATGCACCACTTGAGAATTGCGGAGTTGTAACTGCAATTTTATATCCTCTTTTTAAAGAGATTGATGATACATGCATATTAGGTTTATAATCGAATTCCTCAATTACCTTTTCTACTGCTATTCGTGCCTCTTCAGAAACATTACCTCGATTATGTAGTACTCTATCAACAGTTCCGGCAGATACACCTGCCATTTTTGCGATATCTTTTATACGTATTTTTTTTGCCATTTTTATTAAGGACTTTAAAGTTAAGATTTATATGCTAATTAACATAAAATTACTAATATTGAATGTTTAGCTGTAAATATTAAGAGTTTTGCATTGCGTTTTTAAAAATATTTGTATTTTTGTGTACGTGCACAAAATTATGTTTTATTTTTATTAAAAAAAACAATAACTGGTGATATTTTAATTAATTCTGAAAATTTCAGAATCATGAAAACAGAACTGTGGGCATTTATATTTAACAGAATACTCTGTGTGCGTAAACAATATAAAATTATGATAATTAAATTTTAAATATTTACCATTATGAATAATTTTATTCACGATGATTTCATGCTTCAGAATGAAACAGCAAAAAAACTATTTCATAATCATGCAGAAAAGTTACCAATTATTGATTACCATTGTCATTTGTCTCCAAAAGAAGTTGCTGAAGATCATAGATTTAAAACTATTACAGAATTATGGCTAGGGGGTGATCATTATAAATGGAGACTTCTAAGGGCAAATGGTATAGACGAAAAATATATAACAGGTGATGCAGCCGATTGGGAGAAGTTTGAAAAATGGGCCGAAACTATACCTTACACAATGAGAAATCCTATGTACCACTGGACCCATCTGGAACTTAAAAGGGTTTTTGGAATTGACGATTTATTAAATCCTAAAACGGCATCTGAAATTTATGAAAAGGCCAATGAAATATTGCAGAAACCTGGGTTTTCAGCCAGAGGTTTAATGAAAAGGTTTGATGTTGAAGTTGTTTGTACAACTGACGATCCTTTAGACTCACTTGTATATCATAAGCTAATTAAAGAGAGTGGATTTGAAATTAAGGTACTTCCAACATGGCGTCCCGATAAATCAATGGCTGTTGAAAATGTAATTAATTTTAGATCTTATGTAGTTAGTTTAGAGAAAGTAACGGGAATTAATATAACCAGTTTTGATGATTACTTAGCAGCAATTTTCAAAAGGCATGATTATTTTGAAGAAAATGGCTGTAAACTTGCAGATCATGGTATAGATAATTTTTATTCAGAACCATACACAGATGGCGAGATATATCAAATTTTTGATAAAGTATACAGCAAGAAAGAGACTCTTAGCGATTTAGAGGTTCTCAAATTTAAGTCTAAGATGTTGTACGAGAATGCTTTGCTTAATTATAGTAAGGGTTGGGTGCAGCAGTTCCATTACGGTGCTATCAGAAACAATAATAGCAGAATGTTTAAAAAGCTCGGTCCTGATGCGGGTTACGATTCTATGAATGATGTTAGTAATGTTGCCCGTTCAATGTCTAGGTTTTTTGATAGTCTTGAAAAAGAAAATAGGCTTGCTAAATCTATTGTTTATAATCTTAATCCAAATGATAATTATTTGATTGCATCTATGATAGCTAATTTTCAGGATGGTTCCGTTCCAGGTAAGATTCAATTCGGATCAGGCTGGTGGTTTCTTGATCAGAAGGACGGAATGGAGGATCAGATGAATATATTATCAACGCAGGGACTTCTTAGCAGGTTTGTAGGAATGTTAACCGACTCTCGAAGTTTTGTCTCTTATACTCGTCATGAGTATTTCCGCCGTATATTATGCAATCTTATAGGTAGTGATGTGGAGGCAGGTCTTTTACCCTCATCAGAGCTAGATATTCTGGGTGAGATGGTAGAAAAAATTTGTTACTATAATGCTAAAGAGTATTTCAACTTCTAATCTATCGTTTTTGGAAGACTGTTTTACGAAATATTGTCTGTAAAGAAAAGCTAGAGTCTTTAAGTTTGTGTTATAATCTTTAAAATATATATCTATGTACGAATTATTTAATATTAAAGGTAAGGTTATTGTCATTACAGGTGGTACCGGTGTTTTAGGTGCTTCAATGGTTGAATATCTCGCAGCTCATGGAGCTAAGGTGGCAATACTTGCCAGAAACGAAGAAAAAGGTAATCTCCTTGTTGAAAAAGTCAAGTCTGAAGGAGGAGATGCAATGTTTCTACAAACAAACGTTTCTGATGAAGATGTTTTGAGAAATAACGCTGAGCATATTGTTGCTAAATATGGTAAAATAGATATACTAATAAATGGTGCGGGTGGCAATATGCCGGGAGCTACCATTGGGCCGAATAATACAATCTTTGATCTTAAGATTGATGATTTCAGGAAAGTAGTAGACCTTAACCTAATGGGTACTGTAATTCCTACCGTAGTTTTTGCAAAATATATGGTAGATGCAAAAAAGGGAAATATTATCAATATCACTTCCGCATCTGCAATTCGTCCACTTACAAGAGTTGCTGGTTATGGTGCAGCAAAAGCAGCTGTCTCTAACTTTACTCAATATATGGCAGGTGAGCTCGCAATTAAATTTGGTGAAAACTTTAGAGTTAACGCAATTTGTCCGGGGTTTTTTATAACAGAACAAAACCGCACATTGTTAACTAATAGTGACGGTTCTTATACAGATAGAGGAAACACAATTATTTCGCATACTCCATTTCGTCGTTTTGGTAATCCCGAAGATTTACTTGGTACACTTCACTATTTGGTTAGTGATGCATCAAAATTTGTTACCGGTACTGTTGCTGTAGTTGACGGTGGCTTTGATGCTTTTAGTATTTAATAATTAGTAAATAAAATGTTATGTCACTTATATTAAGGAAAGAATATAAATATTCATTAGTTGTTCCTACAAGCATGGGGGTTAGAATTACTCCTGTCAACGGTCAACCCGTACAAAGCTCCAATATGTTTCAGATGCAAGCAACAAGTGCTGAGTCGAATGTAGCAAGTATTTCTTCATATCTTGGTTTACCAGTTAAAGTGTTGACCAACTTTGTTAAAGATAGTCCCATTGCAGCATTTATTAAAGCAGATCTTAGAGCTAGAAATATGGAGTATGAAGGGCCAGAGGTGCCACAAGGGGGGCCTTGGGGATACAGGCATCAGTTTAATATTGCTGATAGTGGATTTGGGTTAAGAGGACCGCGAGTGCAGAACGACCGGGCTGGTGAAGTTGGGAGAACTTTGAATGTAAATGATTTCGATCTTGAACGCATATTTGTTAAAGAGGGTGTACAGATAGTTCATCTTTCCGGATTAATTGCTGCCTTATCTCCCGATGCTAGTAACTTCTGTTTGGAGATTGCGCGATTTGCTAAAAAGAATGGAACTTTAATTTCTTTCGACCTAAACCATAGGGCTACTTTTTGGAAAGGAAGAGAAAAGGAGCTAAGAGAGGCATTTACTGAAATTGCATTTTTATCTGATATTTTAATTGGTAACGAAGAAGATTACCAGCTCTGTTTAGGTGTTGAAGGACCGGCAGCCGGAGGTGAGAATATTGAAGATACAATAGAAGCTTTTAAAGGTATGATTCTTAATGCTAGTAAAGCTTTCCCAAATGTATCGGTGTTCGCAAACACACTCCGTGAAGTGATAAGTGCTAATGAACATCTATGGGGAGCAATTGTTTATGAAAATGAAACATGGCATGAAGCTCCATTGAGAACAATTAATGTTATTGACCGAATTGGTGGGGGTGATGGATTTGTTGGTGGTCTACTTTACAGTATATTAAGTGGTATGGAATCAGAAAAATGGATTAAATTTGCTTGGGCTAGTGGTGCACTTGCAACCACTTTCTTAACAGATTATGCTCAACCTGCCGACGAAGATGTAATCTGGAGTATTTGGGAAGGTAATGCAAGAGTTAAAAGATAAAATAAAAATAAAATGAAACAAAAAGCAGATATTGGACTAATTGGGTTGGCCGTTATGGGCGAGAACCTGGTTCTGAATATGGAGAGCAAGGGTTACACTGTTGCTGTATTTAACAGAACTGTAGAGAAGGTTACCAACTTTATTGAAGGGAGAGGGAAGGGAAAGAATTTTATTGGGGCAAGCACTCTTGAAGAGTTTGTTGATTCAATAGAAAAGCCTCGTAAGGTAATGATGCTTGTTAAAGCGGGTAAGCCTGTAGATGATTTTATAGAAAAGCTTCTGCCTCTTTTAGATCAAGGCGATATTATTATCGATGGAGGCAATAGTCATTTCCCTGATACTGTTCGCCGAACTAAATATGTTGAAAGTAAAGGACTGCTTTATGTAGGCTCGGGTGTTTCTGGTGGTGAAGAGGGTGCATTAAAAGGGCCGTCATTAATGCCGGGTGGTTCTCCAGAGGCGTGGCCCCATGTGAAGGAGATATTTCAGGCTGTAGCAGCTAAGGTTGACGATGGAGTGCCATGCTGTGACTGGGTTGGAGAAAATGGTGCCGGTCACTTTGTTAAGATGGTTCACAATGGTATAGAATATGGTGATATGCAGATAATCAATGAAGCTTATCATCTTATGAAAGAACTTTTGGATATGGATGCGTTTGAACAGCATGAGATATTTAAAAAGTGGAATGAAGGTGTGCTAGACTCTTATTTGATAGAGATTACAAGAGATATACTTGCTTTTAAAGATGAAGATGGCTCTCCGTTAGTAGAAAAAATACTGGATACTGCTGGTCAAAAAGGTACAGGTAAATGGACTGCCGTAACTGCATTGGACCTTGGTATTCCACTTACTTTGATAGGTGAGTCGGTATTTTCGAGATGTCTGTCGGCACAGAAAGATTTAAGAGTCAAGGCATCAAAGACACTTACTGGAAAGACACCAGAATTTAAAGGTGATAAAGAGCAGTTTGTAAAAGATCTTGAACAAGCTATTTATGGAGCTAAGATAATTTCGTATGCACAAGGATATGATCTTATGATGGAGGCTGCAAAAGAGTTTAAGTGGAATCTTAATTATGGAGGCATTGCTTTGATGTGGAGAGGTGGATGCATAATTCGTTCACGATTTCTTGGTGATATAAAGAAAGCATTTGATAATAACCCTAAACTAGAAAATCTATTACTTGACCCCTTCTTTACAGAGGCTGTTAAAACGGCCGAAGAGAGCTGGAGAAGAGTTTGTGCAACAGCTATTATGAATGGGATACCTGTTCCGGCACTTGCATCTGCACTAACCTATTATGATGGGTTTAGAAGTGAACGTTTACCTGCAAATCTACTTCAGGCGCAGAGAGATTATTTTGGTGCTCATCAATATGAGAGATTAGATAACCCTCGTGGAAAATTCTTTCATACCGACTGGACAGGGCATGGCGGCAGCACAGCTTCTACTACATACGACGTTTAAATTTATTATGTGTAATGATTTATTACGAAATAGGATCTCCAGAAAAAAGTTTGTCTCGCGATGACTTAAAGATTGGATTAAATGAAGCTTTAATGAAATTGGGTGAACGGCAAAAAGTACTTGTCGTTCCACCCGATTATACTCGACTGCCTAGTAAGGCTGGCGACTTAACTGAGTTGGCCTGGGAGTTTTATGGCGATAAGTTAACTGATATTCTTCCGGCACTAGGTACTCATACTCCAATGACAGATAATCAGATTAGCGATATGTTTGGTAAGACACCCAGACAGCTGTTTCGAGATCACGATTGGAGGAATGATGTGCTTACACTTGGAGAAGTTCCTGCTGATTATATCCGAGAGATATCTGAAGGTAAAGTTGATTTTACTTGGCCGGCACAAGTGAACAAAATGCTTGTTGAAGGTAACTATGATTTGATCTTATCGATTGGGCAGGTTGTACCTCACGAAGTGGTAGGTATGGCAAACTACAACAAAAATATTCTTGTAGGCACTGGAGGTAGTGAGGGGATAAATAAAAGCCATTATATAGGTGCTGTGTATGGTATGGAGCGAATGATGGGTCGTTCAGATACTCCTGTAAGGAAAGTTTTTAATTATGCGTCAGATAACTATTTGAATGAGCTGCCTATTATTTATGTTCTTACAGTTGTAGGAGTAAATGAAAAAGGTGAACAGCAGGTTTATGGTTTATATGTAGGTGATGATATTGAAGTATTCGATCTGGCATCTAAATTGTCATTGAAGGTTAATTTTGTGATGGTTGAAAAGCCTCTCAATAAAGTGGTTGTATGGCTAGACCCGACAGAGTTTAAAAGCACATGGCTTGGCAATAAATCTATTTATAGAACCAGAATGGCTATTGCTGATGATGGTGAACTTATTGTTTTGGCTCCAGCTCTAAAAGAATTTGGAGAGGATAAGGAGATTGATCGTCTTATTAGGAAATATGGATATTTTGGAACACCAAAGACGCTTGAGGCTGTAGCTACAGATGCTGACTTGAGGAATAATCTTGGTGCTGCGGCACATCTAATACATGGCTCAACCGAAGGGCGTTTCTCTGTAACATATTGTCCCGGCAAAGGAGCAGAAAACCTCACAAAAGAAGAGATTGAAAGTGTGGGTTTTAACTGGGGTGACTTAGATGAGTCGCTCAAAAAATATAGTATTTCTAATCTTAAAGAGGGGTTTAACACTCTTGCCAATGGAGAAGAGATATATTACATCTCAAGTCCTGCACTCGGATTATGGGCACACAGAGATAGATTCGATTAACCGATAAATTATAAAAAAGTAAAAATATGATCATGAGAAGAGAGATTCTACTATTAACAACAATTACAATTATGCTTGCTTCATGTACACAGCAAGGACCGAACTGGATAGACCTGTTTAACGGTGAAAATCTGGATGGATGGGAAAAATTAAATGGAACAGCAGAGTACAGAGTTGAAGAAAATACTATTGTTGGTATTTCAGAAATGAATACGCCAAATACTTTTTTGGCAACTACAGAGAATTATGGTGACTTTATTCTTGAGTTTGATTTTAAAGTTGAAGATGGGTTAAACTCAGGTGTTCAGTTCAGAAGTCAAAGTATACCTGAATACAGAGATGGTAGAGTTCATGGTTATCAATTCGAGATAGATCCTTCGGAACGTGCATGGACTGGTGGTATTTATGATGAATCGCGAAGAGGCTGGATATATCCGCTTAACTACAATCCCGAGGGACAGAAAGCGTTTAAGAATGAAGAGTGGAATAGTGCAAGAATTGAAGCTATAGGCAATTCGATACGTACGTGGGTTAATGGAGTAGAGTGTTCAAACTTGTTAGACAACACAACTTCTTCTGGCTTCATCGCACTTCAGGTTCATTCAATAGGTAACGAAGATTTAGCAGGAAAGAGTGTATCCTGGCGTAATATTCGCATACTCACAGATGATTTGGATAAATACAGAACCCCAGATAATATCAACGTAAAACAACTCAATCAAATAGCTAATACCATTTCTGAATTGGAAGCAGCTGATGGCTGGGTGCTGCTATGGGATGGAAAGACTTCAAATGGTTGGCGAGGTGCTAAGATTGATGAGTTTCCTGATCAAGGTTGGTCTATTGAAGATGGTGTTCTTAAAGTGCAAAAGAGCGATGGTGGTGAGTCGACCAATGGTGGAGATATTGTAACAACAAAACCTTATAAAAATTTTATGCTTAAAGTTGATTTTAGAATAACTGAAGGTGCAAATAGTGGTATTAAGTATTTTGTTGATACGAATTTAAACAAAGGCGAAGGATCTGCTATTGGATGTGAGTTTCAGATATTAGACGATAATAATCATCCTGATGCAAAACTAGGTATAAATGGAAATAGAACATTGGGTTCTTTGTATGACCTTATTCCAGCTCCTGAGAATAAACCGTTTCGTAGAGGTTTTTTCAATACAGCAATGGTAATTGTACAAGGAAATCATGTGGAACATTGGCTTAATGGAGTAAAGATAGTTGAGTATGAGCGTAATACTGATGAGTGGGAAGCACTTGTAGCTACAAGTAAATATAAAGACTGGCCAAACTTTGGAAATGCTGAAGAGGGTCTTATTTTACTGCAGGATCACGGCGATGAAGTATGGTTTCAAAATATAAAAATAAAGGAACTCGATTAGTTTGTATTTATTAATAGTTCATAGAGAAGGGGATAGCTTAATGTTATCCTCTTCTTTTTGGTTTGTGGAAAATCAATGATATCAAACTGTTTTATATCTAATAGATTTAATCTTTTACCAGATACAAAAACTGCTAAT
>CAYZHS010000055.1:0-10150 GCA_964478295.1 uncultured Proteiniphilum sp.
ATTACTATTCATTTAGTTTTAAATTGCTCTTTTTCTCTTAAATTTGATTTATCCCTTTACAGGTAATTAGATACAAATTTTCAAAAAAAACTTGAGATAAAAAAATGGTTCTTGATCTAAAAGTTTTTACTAAAAAAAACCACCCTATCTATCAACCGCATACAGCTAAAATCCTCAACTAATGCGAATTACCTATCACTCACACTCTAAACACAACTGATTAACAAGTAGATACAAAATATACTTTCTTACACTTAAAATTTGCTAATATATTACGAAAATGTTACTTAAAGTCCTACAAATAAAGAGTTACGAACTAGATGAAAATAAAAGGCATATTTAGAATGATTCTATTTTGCAAAAAAGTACATTTAATACCTTAACTACTAAAATCAGAACAATCTTAATCTTATAGAAAGATACCTGTCGGGGTTCTCCCTTATATCTTCTAACAGTTTTGCCGCATTGTTTATGGTAACATTTATGCTATCATGCAACTCTGTACTGTTTAATAATAGTCCTAATGAGTTATCATCTCTATTAATCTTATTTGTCAACAAATTCAAGTTGGTTATTGTTTCATCTATAGTTTTATATGTACTCTCCAGATTCATATTATTAATCTCATTGCTAACTTTTTTTAAATCATTACTAACAGAGGCAATATTACCACTAATCTCTGGCAGATCTTTCTCAACTGAACTTACAATTCTGTTGAGACTTCTACTAGAATGATTCAATTGATCTACAGTAGAGGCAATACCTTCTATAGACTTCTCCCACATAGGATTCGACATCAGGCGGTCTAATGAGTAAAGTATTGAGTCTATTCTCAACATTATAGAATCTGCTTTGGGCATAACATTAGCAACACCCTCCATAAGCCCTACCTCCCTTTTTCCAGTAAGTGTATCACCAGGCTGGTAATAGCTGTCTGAAGATTCCATAATTAAGGTGGCAGTTGACGCACCAAACACATCTGTTCCATATTCAAGATAACTTCCAACAGGAATAGGAAAGTTTTCTGTAAGATTTATTCCGACAGCAAACTCCATTGGATTGGAGCTAATCATTTTTATATTGTTAACCAGACCTATCTGATATCCTTTAACGTATATTGGAGATGATATTAAGAGACTAGAAACATCATTAAATTTTGCATAGTACTGATTTTGTTTTTTAAGCACATTGAGACCTTTAAGAAAATTAATACCAAAATACAACATTACCAGGCTGGCAATAAAGGTCAGTCCGATAATTGCGTTCCTGTTGAACTTACTTTTCATAGATAAATATTTGTTTATTTAACTCGGTGACCATTTTCAAATTCGACTATAAAGGCATCTTTAAATTTCTTCTTCACCTCTCTTAATTCTTTTTTCACATCCTCAATATTGTTGCTACTACCATAGGTATACTTATAAATACCACCATCATAATAAAAGTCAACCGGTTTAAGTCCCTTAAAATTCGAAGAGTTATTCTCCAGCTTATTGGATGACACTAAAATCTGGATTCTATATTCTCTACCACCGGATGCTCCTGTAACTATTGACTGAACGGTAGATCTGTTTTCACTGTTATTATTCTCATTGAAAACAAAGCTTTTTTTATCGTACTCTCTTTTATACTCTTTAAATCCGTTATAAATAGATGTAGCGAGAGAAGTTTGTCCATTTTTACTTTTAAGGTATGCCTCTTCCTGCTTGTTGCTGATGTATCCTAGCTCAACCAAGACACTAGGCATAGCCACTTCTCTTAATACCAGAAATCCAGCTTGCCTGACATTTCTATTAGTCCTTTTTGAATTTGTAACCAACTGGTTTTGAACTAAAGATGCAAAATAAACACTTAAATCGAGAAACTCATTTGCCATAAACTCAAAGATAATATATGACTCTGGTTCATTTGGATTGAATCCCTCATATTTAACCGAATAATCCTCCTCATACATAATCACAGAGTTCTCTGCTTTTGCTACATCGAGATTATCTTTACTCCTATGTAAACCCAACACAAATGTCTCAACTCCTTGGGGAGAAACTCTTTTTCTATCAAGTGCATTGCAATGTATCGAGATAAAAAGATCTGCATGTGCTTTATTAGCTATAGAGGCTCTCTGATTTAATGCAACAAACTGATCTGAACTGCGGGTATACAACACATTCACGTCGGGATGATTATCTTCTATTAGTTTCCCTAATTTCAACCCAACCGAAAGTACAATATCTTTTTCTTTTGAAGATGATCCCAGAGCACCTGGATCTCTGCCACCATGCCCTGGATCAATTACAACTGTATACTTTCTGCTCTGTGCTGATATAGAAAAAGAAGTAATAAACAGTGCAATAAAAACACCTAAAAGCACAATTAGTACTCTTTTAGATGGTTTTATATATAGTAAGTTAAGCATCTTCTATTGCATCAATTCAGCTAATTTAGCTTCAAGTGCATCACCTCTTAGATTTTTCTCTATTATAATTCCATCCTTATCTAACAATACTGTATGTGGAATTCCAAGAATAGCGTAAAGATCTACAACTGGGCTATCCCAATACTTAAGGTCTGACATCTGTGGCCAAGTCATATTTAAATCTTTAAGTCCTTTTGTCCATGACTCATGATCCTGATCAAATGAAACACCCACTACTTCAAAGCCTTTTGACTTATATTTTTCGTATGCTGCTACAACATATGGCATCTCTCTACGACATGGACCGCACCAGGCTGCCCAAAAATCAACCAGTACATATTTACCTTTTCCTGCATAATCAGAAAGAGAAACATCGTTACCTTCTGGATCTTTTAGAGTGAAATCTACGAACATTTTACCAATAGCTACATTATCGAGACTCTCTAATCGACTAACGATTCTTTTCACATTATCTTTTGCTTTAAATGTTTCATCTGCGTTAGCAAGAATATCTCTCTGCTGATCTGGTTCATACATGGTTGAATATGTAATGAAAAGAAACTGCCCCAACTCATTTGAAATATTATTCTTAACAAAGTTATAATAAACATCGGTAAGCTGTTTATTAACACTATTGTACTCCTCAGCTACCTGAGCTTCAAGCGAATCAGTTAAAACACCTTCAGACTGTGCAGTATTTAATCTGCCAGCTACTTCTCTTAACTGTTTAATCAAAATTTGCTGCTCAAGTCTCAAATTATTATAATCATCGTTTACTTTTGTTCCACCTACTGTAATAACTGAATCGAAACTAACTTTGAGCTTTCCTGGCTCGATTAGTAAAGGTACTCTAACCTCTTGTTCAGCACCTATTGATTCATCTAATGTAACAAAACGCAGTTCAGACACCTCTGCACTTCCAGAGAATGAGAACTCTCCATTTTTCACCACAGAAGTGTCAGTAACAACCATTGTTTCATCTGTCATTTTCTGCAAATAAACATTAGTGCCTTCGTATGCTTCGTTAGCAACCGTACCATTTATAGTGAAATTCTTACTATTCTGACAAGACATTAAAATCAGTCCTGTCATTATTGAAAAATAGATTAGCTTCCTCATTTTGATTCTTTTTTATAAATATTCAATAGCAAAGATATGTAATTTATACAATTAAGAAATAAAAACACCTTTTTTTATTGACCTATAGCAATAATCATAATTCTCAATCGTTTTAATCTCATAAAACCGACAGTATGAGCATCAATATTTCAAAAGGAAAAATATATTTCAGAAACGGGCACGAAGGTAAAAAGGAACCTTCTGAGTTAACATATGCTATTATAAAGCAACTTATCAGATGCATTTATATAGAAAAACAAGTGCAAATACCTGAGAAAATTATCTTTCTAAACTAAAAATCATGTTTCATACTAACTGAGATTGAAAAAACGAACAGCTACAATATTCTGACACCATTAGCTAAAAATTGATTTTGAAATACAGAAAAAAACCTCTACTTTTGAGAATATAACAACTTAAACTTATGAGTACAATTGTAGCACCTTCGCTTTTAGCAGCTAACTTCCTAAATCTGAAAAAGGATATAGAGATGCTTAATCGCAGCGAAGCAGACTGGATTCACCTCGACATTATGGATGGAGTGTTTGTACCTAACATTTCGTTTGGTTTTGCAGTTACAAATCTTCTTAAAAAGATTACGACCAAACCACTTGACACTCATCTAATGATAGTTCACCCCGATAAATTTTTAAATGAGGTAAAGGAAATGGGATCTACATTTATGAATGTCCATTACGAAGCAGCTGTACACCTCCATAGAACTGTTCAGCAAATACGAGGGTGTGGTATGAAACCGGCTGTCACACTAAATCCACACACTCCAATTTCAGTTTTAGAAGATATTATAACAGACGTAGATATGGTTTTACTAATGTCTGTAAATCCCGGTTTTGGAGGACAGAAGTTTATTACAAATACTTTAAGAAAAGTTACTCAATTGAAGGAATTAATTCTAAAACGAAATTCAAATGCTCTTATTGAAGTTGATGGAGGTATTAATTTAGAGACCGGCAAAATGCTTGTTGACGCAGGAGCAGACGCACTTGTTGCAGGCAGCTTTGTATTCTCTTCAGAAAACCCTGAAGAGACAATTAAAGAGTTAAAAGCATTATAGTTTAAAACATATAAGAATTTGGCTTTTCAGTTAACTTTATAAATGAAAATCATCGTCTTGATTGAATGATTAGTTTTTTTGGTAAAACACCTTTCTTTCGTTTATTACTTCCTGTAATAACAGGTATTTTATTATGCTATTTCTCAAGCCATTTAATCTCTTCTCTACTTATACCTGCTATGTTGGGATTATGTATAATGACAATTTCCCAATTTATAAAAAAGAAGAAACGATATAGCCTGAGATGGGTATTTGGTAGTGGTCTATATATATTTCTAATCTCACTTGCACACTTTCAATTTCAGGAACGAGAAGATAGCACAACACTTACTAACAGCGAACAGTACAACAAAAACTATTACATCGGCACTATAGCAAACATCCCGGAAATAAAGCCTCGCTCTATTGCATGTAACGTTAATCTTTCAGCTCCAAACAGTAAAAAAGTATTACTTTATTTCGAGAAATCAGATTTAGCTCAAAGCCTACAACCTGGTGATGAAATTGTTTTCTATTCGAAACTGGAGTCGTTCAGGAAACTTGGCAATCCAGATGATTTCGATTATCCTAAATTCATGAGGGTAAAAGGATTCTCCGGCTCATGTTTTGTAGCGTCAAACGACTGGCTAAAAACTGGCAACAAGTCTAATTCAATAACTTATCTATCACAAAAAGTTAGAGCAAAAGCACTAGAACTTTATAAATCTTTTGAACTTACAGAGGATGAATATGCTTTAATCTCAGCACTTACACTTGGTTATAAAAATAATCTAAGTGAAAATCTTCAGGAAGCTTTTCGTGCATCAGGCACAGCTCATGTCCTTGCAGTTAGTGGACTTCATGTAGGTATTATTTATCTTGTTATTGGATTTATATTCTCATTTCTTGGCAACAGTGGAAAGCTCTATATATTACGTCAAAGCTTAATAATTACTGCTTTATGGGGATATGCTTTTATAGCAGGATTGTCTCCTTCTATTGTAAGAGCAGCAATAATGCTGACAATCAACTGCATTGCCAATATATACAATAAAAAAGGATTCACATTAAATACCTTATGTGCAGCGGCATTTATAATACTCATATTTAATCCTTTTTCTCTTTTTGATATTAGCTTTCAAATGAGTTTTGGCGCAGTATTATCAATTCTCTATTTTCAACCTAAGCTGCTAAACTTATACAATCCTTCAAATAAAATTTTAAACAACCTCTGGAAGTTGTCTGCAGTTTCAATATCTGCTCAGCTAGGCCTTTTACCATTAACACTCTATTATTTCGGAACATTCCCAACATATTTCTTTTTCACTAATATATTAGTGGTTCCACTAGTTGCGCTTATTATTTATGTTGTAGCACCTCTTATAGTTTTAAGTTCTCCTATTTTCACAAACTCGCTTTTCTTTGAAACTACTCGTACTATTTTCCAGTGGATAGTAAAAACAATAATCGACATTACACTACAAATAGTGTATTTCACAGAAGCTTTACCATTATCTCAACTTAATGGATTGAATATATCACTTCTACAAGCAGTTATACTGATTTGTTTTATTTACATATTCACTTATTGGATACTTTCGAAGCGTCCAAAACCTCTAATCATATCGCTTACACTTATATTGATGTTTCTCATAACTAATACATTCGATTATATGAAACTTGATAAACCAGAATTAGTAGTTTTCAATAGCAGAGAAAAAAGTGACATATCTCTTTTTCACAAAAACAGACGACATTTTATTGACGTGCCAGAAGACGGACTACTACCTCACCCCGAAAAATCCATTTTCCGTTTATCAAACGACACTATATCTAATTATTATTCAGAAGAAAAGATCTCATTAGATATTCTTATTCTTTCTGAAAACAGCAATTTCAACATAGAGAATATACTCAGCATATTCAAACCCTCAATAATTGTTTTAGATAGCTCCATGCCCTCGTACTTATCAAAAAACATAGCTACAAAATGTAAATTGATAGGAATTGAAGTTCATGATGTGAAAAAAGATGGGGCTTTTTCGGTTAAAATTTAGTACTTTTGCTCTCTTAACTCAAATATACAGTAAGGCTATGTACATAATACCTTCTATCTCCCCTGTTATTGAAACCGAAAAGGTAAATCAGATAATGGACTCTATTGATAAAGCTAACAACATACTAATAACAACTCACCTATCTCCTGACGGAGATGCTATTGGTTCTTCACTTGCTCTTTATCATTTTATAAAAAACAAAGGCAAAAAAGTAAAATTAGTTGTACCAAATTCGTTTCCCTACTTTCTTAAGTGGATGGATGGTATAAACGAAATTGAAATATTCGATTATAACCCTTTAGCAGGTCAGAATATAATAAAAAACTCCGATCTTATTTTCTCTCTAGATTACAATATTACTAAGAGAGTTGGTGATATGGGACCATTTATTGAAGACTCATCTGCAAAGAGGATATTAATTGATCACCACCCATTTCCAGGTGACAATTTCGACATTTTAGTTTCTAAGCCTGAAATCTCATCAACAAGTGAACTAATATTCAGATTGCTATACCAAGCTGATGAATATGAACAGTTAACAAAAGCAGAAGCAGAAGCAATATACTGTGGTATGATGACTGATACAGGAGGTTTTACATATAATTCTGCTGACCCTGAGATTTATGAAATAATCAGTCTACTATTAAGGAAAAAAATTGATAAAGATTTGATTTACTCAAATGTTTTTAATAATTATTCGGAAGAACGTTTCAGACTATTAGGATTTACTCTCTCGCAAAGAATGAAAGTTTATCCTGAGCTTCATTCTGCACTACTCTACCTTTCTAAAGAAGATCAGATGCAATTTCAATTCAGCAAGGGAGATACAGAAGGATTCGTGAATTATCCACTTAGTATAAAAGGGATAGTTTTCTCCACTTTTATAAGAGAAGATGAAGACCTTATAAAATTATCATTTCGCTCACAAAAAGATTTTCCATGCAACCAATTTGCCTCTGAATATTTCAATGGTGGGGGACATTTAAATGCGTCCGGTGGAGAGTTTACAGGCTCTTTTGAAGAAGCAATCGAAATTTACTCAGATGGCTTGAAAAAGTATGAAGAGATATTAAAAGATGCAATTAAAGCAGATTAACCCATTTTTATAAATAGAATATGTATTTTTGTATAAAAAAAAGAATGAAAAGAACTTACATCCTGATTATAGCAGTCTTTGGTATCATATTATCTGCAATATCATGCAAAGATCAGAAGACATATGCCGACTATCTCAAGGAAGAGACAAAAGCAATTGATGAGTTTATCGTAAAAAACAACTTCAACATTCTCACTAAATTCCCTTCAAATGGAGTATTTGGTGATAAAGATTTTTACAAAGATCCAGAAACAAAAGTTTACTTTAATATTGTAGAATATGGTGATACTACTGAAAAAATATTTCTAGGAGAGAAGGTCTTTGTTAGATTTATGGGACTCAAATATTTTATGATGGACGACTCTACAACATACACAAATAAAGATAATATTTTCCCACAAGAGATTGAATTTATTGGCCCGGTCAATTCCTCAACCCGCAGCTACTACTCAGTGCCAGGTTGGGCTGTACCTCTTCCAAGAGTTGGTCATAATTCGGTAGTAAAAATGATAGTACCATTCAACATGGGCTCATCTACCGAAAGGTCTCAATACCAACCAACATATTATGATAGAGTTGAATACAGGTTTGAAAGCAAAGTAAACCAGTAATTTTAAAACAATAAAAAGACACTTTAGACTTTATGACTTTAATAAAATCAATATCTGGCATCAGAGGTACAATTGGTGGAGAAACTGGTGAAAACCTAACACCACTCGATATTGTGAAGTTCAGTGCTGCTTATGCAACTTTCATAAAAGAATCTTCTCAAAGTATTAGACCCAGAATAGTTGTAGGCAGAGATGCCCGAATATCTGGTGAAATGGTTCACCGAATAATTACAGGCACATTAATTGGAATGGGCTGTGATGTTACAGATATTGGAATGGCAACTACTCCTACTACAGAAATTGCTGTTAAAAAAGAGAAAGCATCCGGAGGTATAATAATTACAGCAAGCCACAATCCTAAACAGTGGAATGCACTAAAATTACTAAACAGCAATGGCGAGTTTCTTAACGCAACAGAAGGAGAACTTATACTCAATATTGCAGAAAAGGAAGAGTTTACTTTCTCAGAGGTGCAAAACCTGGGTGAAATAACTCAGAAACAGTATCTTCACGAACATATTCAATCGATTTTATCACTCGATCTTGTAGATATAGAAGCTATTAAGAGAGCAAATTTCAGTGTTGCCATAGACTGCGTAAACTCAGTTGGAGGCATCGCAATCCCTGAGCTACTTTATGCGCTTGGTGTAAAGAAAATATTCAAACTGCACTGTGCACCACACGGTAACTTTTCACATAATCCCGAACCACTCCCTGAAAATCTTACAGAGCTTTCATCACTAACTCGCACTTCAAAAGCGGATGTTGGTTTTGCTGTCGATCCAGATGTTGACAGATTAGCAATATATTGCGAAAATGGCGAGCCTTTTGGAGAAGAGTACACTCTTGTATCTATTTCAGATTATGTACTTCAACACACTACAGGCAACACCGTTTCTAACCTAAGTTCTACCAGAGCTTTGAGAGATATTACTGTCAAAAGAGGAGGCAAATACTATGCTTCGGCAGTTGGTGAAGTAAATGTAGTAACAAAAATGAAAGAGGTTGGTGCTGTTATTGGTGGAGAAGGTAACGGTGGAATTATCTACCCAGCTTCTCACTATGGCCGTGATGCCCTTGCCGGAATAGCTCTCTTCCTAACTCACATGGCTAAATCGGGTATGAAGCCAACAGAACTAAAAGCATCATATCCATCTTACTATATGGCCAAGCAAAAGATTGAGCTAAAACCAGATATGGATATCGACGGTATATTGGAAAAAATTAAAGTTCGATATAAAGATCAACAGCCAATTGATATCGACGGGGTAAAGATTGACTTCCCAGACAAGTGGGTACATCTGCGTAAATCAAATACTGAACCCATTATAAGAATATATTCTGAAGCTAATTCACCAGAAGAGGCAGAAGAAATAGGAAAAGATATTATCAATTTAATTAGAGAACTTGCCTAAATACTCAAGAAATGAAAGATGCATTAATTAGTCGCGACGACTTACGTAGTCTGCATCCTGTCTTTCAAGGTAAACATGGTGACAAGATTATCGACTTTGGAATAAAGATTTCTGCATTACACGTTCCAAATGAGATATATAATCGCTCCAAACATCTTAGAGGAGCCGATTTCTGTAAAGATGTTTTGGATAAATTAGAAATAAAGCGTACATTATGTAATGCAGAGGTGCTAAACGATTTTAGCGACAAACCATTTATAACAGTATCCAATCACCCTTATGGTCATATTGACGGGATAGCGGTTATAGAGGCAGTTGCTAGTCGCAAGAACAACTACAAGATGATGGTCAATCACATACTTGGTCTGATTGATACAATGGCTGA
>CAYZHS010000056.1:0-10132 GCA_964478295.1 uncultured Proteiniphilum sp.
TGGGTTGCAAAGATACTGCTTAATTTTTTATTTACAAATAGTTTGTCCTTTAATTCAACTACTTATTCGTTTCTTCTTCTTAGTTTATTGCTTAGTCTTTGTATAGCATCGGTAATCTCCTGGTCGGGTTCGATTACGTTATATTCGCCCCAGAAAGATGGGTCGAGGAAGTGTTCAACTCTTTCGGCTATTACATCTGTAGACCTGATACGCTCATTACGTGGAAATTTTACAACGTTGTCGTTGTATCTGTCTGTGATTGCTATTTCAGAAGATATTAAATAGGCGGTAGAAAACAGTCCGAAAAATCTGTTAGTCCATCTTACTTTAAATTCTACTTCGGTTGCACTATAGTTGAAATACCATTTTCCATTGTTTTCAATATAATCAACAATGTAATGTGCTTTCTCAACCTCTACTCGCATTTTTGACGGTTTTCTTCTGATGAAAATATTGGCTGCATCTTTTCTCTCTTCAACATTCATGTTAAAATCCATTCTAGCAAATGAAAGAGTTTCATAATCTAAATAGATAGTTCCCCTGAAAAGTATTTCTTCTACTTCCGAAAGTGGGGCGAAGTTTATTTTATAGTGTGGTTTATTGTTGAAGTTTATAAGGCCTTCTATATGGAAGCTATACTCCGAAGCATCGGTGCCAAAAACTATTTCGGGATTCTTTGCAATATCGAGCAAAAGCGCATCACTTATACCTCCTTGAAATTTAAGCAATATTGTGTCTCGAGGGGTTATGTCTGTAGCTTTACGACCAATATAGATTCTAGCCTGATCATTATTATAAGAACGATAGGATGCTTTATATACATCAAGCACTGTTTCTACTAATGAAATATATCTTGATCCCTTCTTTATTGATTCACGATAGAATGCGACCATCATATTTGGAGTGGAAGAATAGTTAATGGGGATTTTGTATAGTGCATCTTTTACTAGTTGTGTGCCATCTCCAGAAACAACTTGTATTTCCCCTAATACAATAGGTGAAGCTATTAATATTATATGGTTGTTTGGACTGTCGATTAGTGTAGCAATGGGTATCTCTTTATTGGAATATCCTATGTGACGAATTATTAAGTTGGAGTTGCGGGAAGATGCGGGAACTCTGATAGAAAAGTATCCATCTTGATTGGTTACGGTAGAAGCATTCATTAGCTCTGTTGCTACGCTTGCATTAACCAGAGGCTGGTTGTTATCACCTCCTAATACTCTGCCTTTAAGCAATAAGGTTGGATTTTGCTGTTGCTGTTGTTCTATATTTGAAGATAGAAGGCTTGTTGCTGGTGATAAACATATTATAAGCAGTAAAGTAATAAAGTGTTTCATATAGATACTTGTTTAAAGTGATCATAAGAGGTTTAATATTAACTAACAAAGTAAAGTAATAGAAGTAAATGTACAAACTAATATTGGACTTTTAACTATGTGGTTAGAGTAGAATACCCTAATAAATGATTAAATTTGTGCAACTAAATCAGATTTGAAATATAAATAATGGTATATAAATACGATTTCCTGGTAATTGGCTCTGGAATTGCAGGTATGAGTTATGCTCTTAAGGTTGCTAAGTATGGAAAAGTAGCTATTATAGCAAAGAATAAGCTTGAAGATGCTAACACATTTTATGCACAGGGTGGTATTGCTTCGGTAACTAACCCCTGGGATAATTTTGAAAAGCATATTGCCGATACCCTTGATGCAGGTGGTGGACTGTGTGACACTGAAGTTGTTAAGAAGGTTGTTAATGAGGCTCCCGCGCAGATAAGAGAACTTATCAATTGGGGGGTTAATTTTGATAAAGATGATAAAGGTAATTTTGATCTTCACCGTGAAGGTGGTCATTCAGAATTTCGTATTCTTCATCACAAGGATAGTACTGGGGCAGAAATTCAAATCAGTTTAATTGATACAATACGCAAGCATCCAAATATCGATCTTTTTGAGAATCATTTTGCAATAGAAGTGCTTACACAGCATCATCTTGGGGAAATTGTTACCAGACATACTCCGGGTATTGATTGTTATGGGGCATATATTTTGGATCAGGGCACTAATCAGATTGATACGTTTTTATCTAAAGTTACAATGATGGCAACTGGTGGTATTGGTTCAGTTTATCAAACAACTACAAACCCTGATGTTGCTACGGGTGATGGTATTGCTATGGTTGCTCGTGCTAAAGGTGAAGTGAAGGGAATGGAGTTTGTTCAGTTTCATCCAACTGCGCTTTATCATCCGGGTGCAAGACCTTCTTTTTTGATTACAGAGGCAATGCGTGGTTTTGGTGGCGTGCTTAAAACAAAAGATGGTGTGGAGTTTATGCATAAGTACGACGAAAGAGGTTCGCTTGCTCCGCGCGATATTGTTGCCAGAGCTATCGATACTGAGATGAAGGAGAGGGGTGACGATCATGTGTTTTTAGATATAACTTTTAAAGAACCTGAAGAGATAAAAAAACAATTCCCTACTATTTACGAGAAGTGTCTTTCTTATGGTATCGATATAACAAAAGAGATGATTCCTGTTGCTCCTGCTGCTCACTATTTGTGCGGTGGTATAACGGTGAACTTAAATGGTGAGACATCTATAGGGCGACTATATGCAAATGGGGAGTGTGCTTGTACAGGACTTCATGGTGCAAACAGGTTGGCATCTAATTCTTTGATAGAGGCTGTTGTGTATGCTGATGCTGCCGCAAAGCATTCTATACCTCTATTCGAGAAATATAGCTATCAAGAGGATATACCTGCCTGGAATGATGAAGGTACAACTTCGCCTGAAGAGATGGTGCTTATTACGCAAAGTTATAAGGAGGTAGGTCAGATTATGTCGTCGTACGTTGGTATTGTACGCTCTGATTTACGCCTTCAGAGGGCAATGAGCAGATTGAATATACTTTTTAGGGAAACAGAAAATCTATTTCAGAGATCTGTGGTTTCACGAGATATATGTGAACTGAGGAATATAATAAAAGTGGGCTATTTGGTTATTAAGCAGGCAATGGCTCGAAAGGAGAGTAGAGGATTGCATTACACTATCGATTATCCTGATCGTGACCCTAACTCTGTTTTGTGAAATTATTTAATACAATATATAATGAGATTAGAAAAAACAATAAATATTAATGGTTCGCTTATAAATTTGTCAACACCCATCGTGATGGGTATATTGAATGTAACTCCGGACTCATTTTTTTCTAAAAGTAGAAAACAGACAGAAGAGGATATTGTAAATAGATGCAGGGCGATTATTGAAGGAGGTGGAACTATTATTGATGTAGGAGCTCAGTCGACAACTCCTACTTCTGAATTTCTTTCTGCAAAAGAGGAGTCTGAAAGATTGATGCCTGCACTTAAAATAATTCGTAAGGAGTTTCCCGACGCAATAATTTCTATAGATACTTTTTATGCTGATATTGCTAAGCAGGCTGTTGAGGAGTATGGTGCAAATATTATTAATGATATTTCTGGTGGAGAGATAGATAAGAGAATGTTTGAAGTTGTTGCTGAACTTAACGTTCCTTACATCTTAATGCATATGAGGGGTGTTCCGCAAACAATGCAAAATTACACAGATTACGATAATTTTATTCAGGATATTTTGTATTATTTCTCCGAAAAAAGAGCAAAACTTGCTCTATTGGGGGTTAATGATGTAATTATAGATCCAGGTTTTGGTTTTAGTAAGAGCTTGTCACAAAACTATGAATTAATGGCATATCTTAAATATTTTCATATCTTTGAAGAACCAATATTGGTGGGTGTGTCAAGGAAGTCTATGATATATAAACTTCTTGGTACCACACCTGAAGATAGTTTAAATGGCACAACTGTGCTAAATACGGTGTCTTTGCTTTCTGGCGCGAATATTTTGCGTGTGCATGATGTAAAGGAGGCTGTGGAATGCGTTAAGATTGTATCTGAGTTAACTGAGTTCGATAAGTAAAAAGTATGTTTGCACATTTTGGAATAAAAGATTTTATTGATGTACTGCTTGTAGCAACACTCCTGTTTTACCTGTTCAGACTGGTAAAGATATCGGGACTGAGACCTTTGTTCTTGGGGATACTTGTGTTTATGGTGATTTGGATACTGGTATCTCGTGTTTTTAATATGGTGCTGCTGGGTTCTATATTGGATCAGTTTGTTAGTGTTGGACTTTTTCTGATAGTAATTCTTTTCCAAGACGAGATACGAAGATTTCTTATGTCGCTAGGATCCAAAAAAGGATGGAATTTTATTACTAAACTATTTTTTCCAAGTGAGAGAGATAAAAAAGATAATTCACATCTTACTGCTATAGTTCTGGCATGTATGAATATGTCTAAAACTAATACAGGAGCACTTATAGCAATTCAGGGCGATATACAGATGGGCTTATATGAGCAAACAGGAGAAATTATTAATGCTGATATTTCGTCACGTTTAATAGAGAATGTTTTCTTCAAAAATAGTCCTCTTCACGATGGGGCAATGGTTATTGTAGGAAAGAAAATAAAAGCTGCGGGTTGTATATTGCCCATTTCACAAAACCCTAATATCCCCACACATCTTGGCTTGAGGCATAGAGCAGGTTTAGGTATATCGCAAGAAACTGATGCTAAGGTCATTATTGTATCAGAGGAGAGAGGGAGAATTTCATTTGCTTCTGATGGCAGACTTAAACTTAATATTACGCCAGAAGACCTACAGAGTTTGTTGATGGGTGATTGAGAAAGATTATTTGAAAATAGGAGATAGGAGTTGTGGATGAATGGTTTTAAATGAACTTACAATTATAAATTATAAGAATATTGCTCAGGCAGAGCTTAGCTTTTCGCCAAAGATTAATTGTTTTATAGGTAAAAACGGAATGGGTAAAACTAACCTGCTGGATGCCGTGTACTATTTATCTTTCTGCAAGAGTTATACCAATCCTATAGATTCTCAGATTATTAAGCATGATGCTGATATGTGTATGCTGCAAGGCAAATATTCTGCAAAAGATGAAGCTGAAGAGATTGTTTATAGTGCAGTTCGTAGAAGACAAAAAAAGCAATTTAAGAGAAATAAGAAAGAGTATGAGAGATTATCTGATCATATTGGATTGATTCCTCTTGTAATGATTTCTCCTGCTGATAACGAACTTATAACCGGAGCGAGCGAAGGCAGGCGTAAGTTTATGGATATGGCTATTTCTCAGTTTGATAAAGAATATTTGCGTGCTTTGGTTAGATATAACAAAGCTCTACAACAGCGAAATGCACTTTTGAAGCTTGAGGACGAGCAGTTCGACTTGTCGCTCATTGAGCTCTGGGAGGACCAAATGGTTGAGGATGGGGTGTTTATTCATCAAAAGAGAAGAGAATTTATTGAAAGACTGACGCCAATATTTAATTTGTATTACTTACAAATAAGTAGTTCGGCTGATTTGGTTTCATTTGATTATATATCTCAGCTGAATGATGATGATTTTGGTGATTTGATAAGAAGGAATCGTAGTCGCGATATGGCTATTGGCCATACTACTACCGGAATACATCGGGATGAGCTGGAAATGTTGCTTGATGGGTTCCCTATAAAGAAAGTGGGGTCGCAAGGGCAGAACAAGACATATTTTGTGTCTTTAAAATTAGCTCAATTCAGATATCTTCTTGATATTGGTGGGGCCACTCCTATTCTTTTGCTGGATGATATTTTTGACAGGTTGGATGCCAGCAGGGTAGAAGAGATTGTGAAGCTTGTTTCGGGACCTGAATTTGGGCAGATATTTATATCTGATACTAATAGGGAATCTCTGGATAGAATTCTTGACAGAATTAATAATAGTTCTCATATCTACAGTGTGGTAGATGGTGAGGTCAATATTATATAGAGATGAAGAAAAAAAATGCACAGCCTATATCTGATATACTTTCCGATTATCTAGATGGTAACTCGGGGTTAAAGGTAAAGCTTGCCGAATACCGAGCAGAGAAGGCGTGGGAGGAGCTGTTTGGCGATGGGATATTAAAATACACCAGAAAGGTTTATTTTAAACGAAATATTCTATATGTAAATCTTTCTTCAGCGGTGCTTCGTGCAGAACTGATAATGAATAAGCAGGGACTAATTGAGAAGATAAATGAATATGCAGGTTTACCTGTGGTGAGAGATATTCTTATTCGTTAGAAAAAAGCAGAAACGCCTAAGTAAAAACCGTCAGGGTGAGGAGAGTTTGTGTGTTGAATAAGATCGTAATTTAAAGTAACATGTGTAAAGCCTAGCTTTAAACCAGCACCAACTACAAGTGATGGCGCCAATCCGCTATTAGTCTCTTTATCTCCTGTGTTGTATGTGGTTTTAGTCCAAATGTAATTTAGCTCTGGCTGTACAAACATTGTAATAAATCTAACAGGATAAGTATAACCAAATATGTTAAGTCCAAGAAGGTTGTCTTTTATTTCGTAATTTGACAGATTCTTTTTCCAGTGATAATATTTAATGCCAATACCGGACATGAAATATTTATTGAATTGATATCCAAATTGTGGTCCAATTCCAAGATATGTGTAGTTTTTGCTAAGAGATAAACCCATATTAGCTCCTATGCGAAGTTTAGATTTATCTATAAAAAAACGACCAGAGCTATCATTTAATGTAGATAACTCTGGTTGATCTGTCTTGTATTGATATGTATTGCTTATCTCGATATTTGAAGCAAGATTTGTATCGAGAGCAAAAACTTTACCTAATCCTAAAAATGGTAGAAAGAAAAGAAGAAATAAATTCCATCTTTTCATCTTGTTACTCAGCAGGAGCAGCTTCTTCCGGTGTTTCATCAGGTGCCGAAAATGGTGCAACTGGTGCTACATCTGGTGCAGTAGTTGGACTAAGAGGTGCTGGCTGTTGAACTTCTACCTGAGATTGTGGTAAGCTTGAACCTGCAGCTGTGTATTTTGCAGTTAAAATGCTGAGTAGTATAACTACAGCAGCTAATGACCATGTGAACTTTTCTAGGAAGTCGGTAGTTTTCCTTACTCCCATTATCTGGTTAGATGATGAGAAACCACTCGCTAAGCCACCACCCTTTGATTTTTGAACCAAAACGGTAAATATCATTAATATAGAAGCAAGCAAGATAAGAATGGTGATGAAAATATACATAATTTTAACTGTTTTTTTTGTCGTTGATAATCAAATATTCCAAAAAACGGATTTGGTCGGCAAAGTAAGCACTTTTTTTTGGGAAATTCAAACTTAATCGCTTAATAATTGTGAGTGCCTTGTCATATTTCTTTTGTTTGATATAAATTTTAGCTAATGTCTCTGTAAGGAACTCACTATCATCGTCCTTATTGTCAGCTTCTGTTGATAGTTCACTACTTGTATTATTAGATTTCTTTGAAAAAGAAATCTTGTTTAAAGAGTCCGTTTCATTTTTTTCAATAAAAGCATCTATAATATCTTGATGTTGAAGTTGACTTTCGCTTAAATTTGTAGCTGATGATTCATCTCCGAGCGACTCCAGATAGGTGAAATAATCTGTTGGGGCAAAGTTTAATTCTGTAGTTTTCTCTCCAAAAGCTTTGAAGTATGAATTCAGAAGTTCTTCAGTTCTATCCTCATCGTTAGAAATGGATGTATTTATATCTATAAATTCTCTGTAGTTTTCTGGTTGTATAGAGTAAAACAGCTTCTTCCTGTCTGCACACAGCAAGGCTGTCTTAGATAATTCCTCAATTAAAAGGTTCTTATCGTCGTTTTGAAGTTCTAATGTATATAATAGTCGTGCAGTTTGAAAATAGGGGAATTCAGTCAACACACTTTCAAGACCTCTTACAGCTGAGCCCATACTATTTTCTATTACAGATTTATTAGAAGTAGGAATATTTGCCGAAGAATAAGTGTGTTCTTCAGATGACTGAATATCAATAAGTTCGTAAAGATCTTCCTTGTTCATCTCTAGTTACCAATTTGCCATAGTTGAATTGAAAATCTGATCTACAATTTCATCAATTAGCTGTCTGATTAATTCATCTTGAACTGAATCGAATACAGTATTACTTGAGAATGTTCTGTTTGCTGAAATAGTCTCTTCGATAGGAGGGTCGTTAGTTTTATTATTTCGGAAACGCATCCTAACGCTTAGTGTTAATCTGGTTTCAGAAGCAAAAGCATCTTCTTGTACTGCAAGTGGTGTTAATTGATAACCAACAATTTCACCTTCAATTTCCATATCTGCGTTTTGTTGAACTATTTGAAGGCGTGTATTTCGTGTAAACATATCAACCATTGATTCATTAAATCTTTGCTCCAACGGAGGATATACCAGAGGAGCTTGATTTACGAAACGACCTATTGATAACGTTTTTGTAAGATCGTAATCTATAGAGGCAGTTCTGAATGAGTAGGAAATACTGCAGGAGCTTACAATAAGAAATAATAATAGGATAAACGATATATGTTTTATTCGAGTCATCTGTTGTTAGTTTTACTATAAATCGTATTCTTTTATTTTACGGTATAGAGTTCTTTCAGAAATACCCAAATCTTTAGCGGCCATTTTTCTTTTTCCATTGTGACGTTCAAGTGCTTTGGCTATCATTTCTTTCTCTACTTCACTTATTGACAATGTACTTTCTTCATACTCAGTTGCTTCAAGTATATCATTATCGTTAGTTGCAGTATCTTCAATAGTTATATTGTCTGAAAACGACTCGTATTTTACAGGAACAACACTTGTGGATTGATGCTGCACGTTGTCGTCAATTATGCTGTTTACTACTTGCTTAAGGTCGGAGATGTCTTTTTTCATATCAAATAGTACCTGATATAATATCTCTCGTTCGTTAGCAAATGATTTATGTTCAGATTCGTGTATTTTATTTACAGCAACAGGTAGCATACCTACTTCATGATGAGGAAGATATTTCTTTAATATTTCGGGTGTGATAACTCTTTCCCTTTCTATAATTGATATTTGTTCTGTAATATTTTTAAGTTGTCGAACATTGCCGGGCCATCTATAGCTTTTTAATAGTTCAGTAGCTTCATCTGTGAGATTTATTGGTGGCATCATATATTTTTCTGCACAGTCGGAGGTGAACTTTCTGAATAAAAGAGGAATGTCTTCTTTTCTATCACGAAGTGCGGGGACTCTGATAGGAACAGTATTTAATCTGAAGTATAGATCTTCTCTGAATTTCCCTTTTTCTACAGCTTTTATTAAGTCAAGATTTGTTGCAGCAACCAATCTTACGTCACTTTTCTCAACCTTAGAGGATCCAACTTTAATAAACTCGCCAGTTTCAAGTACACGAAGTAACCTTGCCTGTGTAGATAATGGAAGTTCTCCCACCTCGTCAAGAAATAGTGTTCCTCCATTTGATACTTCAAAATATCCTTTTCTAGTGCCTGTAGCACCCGTAAAAGACCCTTTTTCATGACCGAATAGTTCAGAATCAATTGTACCCTCTGGGATTGAGCCACAGTTTATTGCAAAGTATGGCCCATGTTTACGTTTACTATATTGATGTACAATTTGTGGGAAATTCTCTTTTCCTGCTCCACTTTCACCGGTTATCAATACTGAAAGATCTGTAGGTGAAACCTGCAAAGCAATATCGATAGCCCGATCCAGCTCGGGCGAAATACCGATAATGCCGAAACGTTGTTTAACTTGCTGAATTGATTGCTTTGACATATTTATTGTTTTTTACCAAGTGAATATGTTGTCCTTTTCAGAAAATCACCTAGTTGTTGAGTACCATTATTAAATTGTTTAATGGTTTCGGGCAAAATTGGATCACCAAATGTTAGTACCATTTCTTTACCCTTTTTGTTATAAAGTTCGTGACAGAGTCTCAGATTTCTAAACTTCCATCCTAAAATTCGTGACAGATAAAAAGATGCACTGTTATAACCTGAAATATGTATAGGTATAACAGGAATATCAGCTTTTTGAATTATTTTAAGTACAGCTGGTTGCCATTCTCTGTCTTCAATTACAAAGCGCCCATTTTTGAAATATAGATTTGATACTGCGCCGGCAGGGAAAAACCCCATTGGATTATTCTCTTTTAGATGCGCAATGCTTTCTCTTATACCTGCAAAAGTAACTTTGTTTTTCTCTTCATTTATAAGAGGGTTTACAGTTAT
>CAYZHS010000057.1:0-10106 GCA_964478295.1 uncultured Proteiniphilum sp.
GTCCAATAAACAAATCCCAATCGAGAGTTGAAGGAGTTGGAACTCCACCTTTTGGTTCAGCTAGTCCTTGCGGCCATATTGGGCGATCTGTCCAGCAATGAGCCTCATAGACATCTCCTATTATTCCAGAATCAACCCATTCAGTTATTTGACGGCACCAATCGAAAGAGTTTCCTTGATTACCCATCTGGGTTGCAACCTTATGTTTTTTTGCCAATTTAGTAAGTAGTCTAGATTCATACACACTATGGGTAAGAGGCTTTTGAACATAAGTATGCTTACCTAGAGTGATTGCGTGAGCGGCCACCCCTGCATGTGTATGGTCGGGTGTTGCCACCATTATTGCGTCTATAGATTTGCCCATTTTGTCGAACATATCGCGCCAGTCTTTATACTGTACTGCTTTAGGATAATCGGCAAATGTTTTTGCGGCATACTTCCAGTCTATGTCGCAAAGGGCAACTATATTTTCCGTTTTCATATTGGCAAGATTACGACGACCCATACCACCAATGCCAATACCGGCAATGTTGAGTTTATCGCTAGGTGCCGTATGGCCAAAAGCTTTACCTAATATACTGTTAGGTACAATAGTCAAACCGGCAGAGCCAGCTGCCGCCGTTTTTAAAAATTTTCTTCTTGAGTAGGTTTTCATAGGAATTTGTTGTAAAATTTTACGCTTTTCATTGATAATTTATGTTGTTTTTGCGTTGGACATAAATAAGATAACTGTTTCTTAGTTATTATTAAATTCAATCAACAGAAATTACTTTAATTACGAGATAATTAATAAATCAAGTTTATTAGACTTGTTAATTATAGAGAGTTGTGAAATATACCTTATGCTAAACAATAATAATGTGTAACACATTGTTATGATAGTTTAAATTTAATTATTACATGCAAATAAAAGTCATATATTTGTAAAATACAAGTGCAATAACAAAAAAATTAAATTAGCTACCGAAATTTAACTAAAATTAAGCAAAGGTCTCTATTTTGCAGGTTTTTATGCAAGAAATTGATGCTTTGTAATGAGAAGATATTAAAGTTTGTTTCCCCCTCAACTAAGCTCAGTGTGAGTAGTTTATTAATTTTACTGGATGATTGACCTGTAAAGGATTTCAATGACTTTTTATGGAAATAAGAATTTGTTTGTTGCCACATTTCATAATTAATATTCTAAAAACTATCTTTGTAAAATATTTGGAACCTATAACACACAACTTTAATTATGAAGTACAATAAATTATTTTTTTTAATAGTTATAATCATATCAGTATTGTTTATCTCTTGTGGTCAAAAGAATGAAGATGAAAAATGGATTCAACTATTTAATGGCACAGATCTGACAGGTTGGACTCCGAAGATTGCGGGCTATGAGGTTGGTGACAATTTTGGAAATACTTTCCGTGTTGAGGAAGGTCTCATTAAGGTGAGGTATGAAGAGTACGACTCGCTAAGAAATCGTTTTGGTCACCTGTTTTACAAAGATGAATTTTCTCACTATAAGCTCAGAGTAGAGTATAGATTTTTAGGTAATCAAGCACCTGGAGCACCAGGGTGGGCATACAGAAATAGTGGAATTATGATTCATGGGCAAACGCCTGAGTCTATGGACCTAGATCAGGATTTTCCTACTTCAATTGAGGTGCAACTTCTTGGTAGCGATTCAACAACAGAGCGTACAAATATGAACTTATGCACCCCGGGAACAAATGTTGTAATAAATAATGAACTTGTTTTAGATCATTGTATAAACTCATCTTCTGAACTTTATTTTGATGATATGTGGGTAACTGCCGAACTCGAAGTTAGAGGTAATGATGTTATTTATCACATACTTAATGGCGACACAGTAATTCAATACAATAACCCGCAGCTCGATGAAAGAGATTTTACATTCACAAAGCTTATCGACCTTAATAATGGTGAGAAAATGTTGAGTAAAGGAACAATATCACTACAGAGTGAGGGGCATCCAATAGATTTTCGTAAAGTTGAAATTCTAATTCTTGAATAGTTTAAATTTAAGCAGTTAAAACCAAAATCCCTACTAACCCCTGAGCCTCCTCATATCTTTATAAGGAGGCTATATCGTGGATATGAGGATGCAATATGGAGGCTACGGATTAGGTATGGCATTTCTCCTCACTTAAACAGGGGGTTGCAGTAACAAACTTAGTAGAAAGTTATTGATGCTTTTTTATTGGTTCACATCCTTTGCATCCTCCACAATAGGGTGAATCATTTTTGAAAAAAAAGAATTTATAAATGTTACGCAGTAATATTATACCAACTGATATACCTATTAATATAACTATGATAAGTTGAATGTCCATGACGTTTTAAATAAATAAATTACCTATCTGATATACTATGAATGCTATAAACCAGGCAAGACCTGTAGCGTAAAGCATACTAAACATTGCCCATTTCCAAGAATGGGCTTCTTCTTTTATAGCAACTACAGTTGCAATACAGGGGAAATATATTAGTACAAATAACAACAGTGAGATAACTGTCAATGGTGTGAAAACAGTAGATCCATTAGAGTAAGTCTCTGATAATAGCCTGTTTTGAAGTGATTGCTGATCTTCACCATCGCCTGTATAAAGAACTCCCATTGTGCTTATAATTATCTCTTTGGCAGCCATGCCTGAGAGTAGGCTGACAGACGTCTTCCAGTCAAAACCCAGAGGACTCATTACTGGTTCAATAAATTTACCTATTTTCCCGATATAAGAGTTTTCTTGATGAGAAATATTTCCTTTATAATCAATATCCGCCAACATTAAATCACGCTCTTGAGAATTAATTAAGTTGTTTTTAAACTGTGCTTCAATTTGTGTTTTCTGATTGCTGAGATCTGTTGACCAGCTGCCCTCCCTTGGGAAGTATCCCAAAAACCATATAACTATAGAGGCAATTAATATTGGGCCACCCATTTTTTTGAGATATTGACTAGAGCGATCCCACATGTGAGTGAATATAGACTTAATTGTTGGCTTACGATAAGGAGGCAGTTCCATAACAAATGGCGTATCTTCCTCCTTGAAAAGAGTTTTTCTGAAAAGGAGAGCAGTTAAACATGCTATTAATATTCCAGTTACGTATAGTCCCAATAACGCCACACTAGCATATTTAGGGAAGAATGCGCCAACTAAAAGTATGTAAACTGGTAATCGTGCACTACACGACATAAAAGGAACTATAAGCATGGTTATCATTCGGCTGCTTCTGCTTTCAATTGTGCGGGTTGCCATTATTGCCGGTACATTACATCCAAAACCCATTATAAGAGGTATAAAGGACTTACCGTGCAAACCAATCCTATGCATCAGCTTATCCATTATAAAAGCTGCTCTTGCCATATAGCCAGAGTCTTCCATAAATGAGATAAACAGGTAGAGTATTACAATATTAGGTAGAAAGACAATTACACCTCCAACACCTCCAATTATACCATCAACTATAAGGTCTTTAAGTGGACCCGAAGCCATATTGTTTCTTACAGAGTTACCTATTAACGCAACTAACTGCTCAATCCACTCCATTGGATAGCTCCCTAGTCTGAAGGTTGCTTCAAACATAATCCACATAAATAGAAAAAAGATTGGGAAACCAATGTATTTATTAGTAACTATAGTATCAATTACCTTAGTCTTGTCGGCAAACTGAGTTTTGTCGGTAAGTGTTTGTTTTAACCCTCCTGCAATGAAACCATATCTTGCATTCGTGAATGCCGATTCAGGATCTTCTCTTAATAGCTTTTCTATATAGCTCTGTTCTTTTTCTTTGCGTGAAAGTATTTGCTGCCCTTTAGGAAGTTGGCCTATATGTTTAACTATATCTTTGTCGCCTTCCAGCAGTTTTATACAAACATGCCTCATTGGCATACCCCGTTTTGGGTTAAAGAAATCTCTCATCTCTCGCTCCATTATAGCAATGGACTTTTCTAATACTCTGCCATAAGGTATTTGCACGAAGTCGTGCTCTGTTTCATTGTATATATTTATAACCTCTTCAAGTAGCTGAGGTATTCCTTCTCCCCTTTTACCAACAGTAGGTACAATTGGTATATTTATAAGTTTTGAAAATGTATCGTAATCAAAAGTTCTGCCGCTACTTTCAAGTTCATCATACATATTTAGAGCAATAACCATCGGAATCTCAAGGTCTATGAGTTCTGTAGTGAGATAAAGGTTCCTTTCTAACGTTGATGCTGATACTACGTTTATAATTACATCTGGATTTTCTTTTGATATGTAATTTCTTGCATAAAGTTCTTCCGGTGAATAAGACGAAAGAGAATAGGTACCCGGTAAATCAACAAGGGTAAATTTATAACCATTGTGTTTGAGTACTCCCTCTTTAGAGTCAATTGTAACACCGCTATAATTTCCTACATGTTCATGAGCACCAGATGCAAGATTGAAGATTGAAGTTTTGCCGGAGTTAGGGTTGCCTAGTAGTGCTACTTTAATATTCTTTTCGGGAATTGTGTTTTCTCTAGTACGTCTCTTTTTAATATAATCGATTTCTGTTGATGATTGATATTCGGTGTCTTCTGGCGAGTCGTTCCATTTGTTTTCTTCTAGAATCATTGAAACTTCTATTAATACGGCTTCACTTCTCCGTAATGACACATCATAATCCATTATTTCATATTTAATAGGATCTTTCAGAGGTGCATTAAGAATTGACTTAACCTCTTCGCCTCTAATAAACCCCATTTCAAGGATACGTTTTCTGAATGCACCGTTACCGTGTACTTTTTTGATGTATGCTTTTTGTCCTGTTTGTAATTCTGACAGACGCATAAATATATATTCCCCCTTTTTTAAGTCTGCAAAGGTAATAATTTTGCTCTATTAAATTTTGCCGGATTTTTACACCAACCTTTTTGATAATTGATTACATCTTTGCATTATTAAATACAAAAGTATATATGATTTAATTGTAAAACTATACCCTTAAATGGGTATATATATGAGAAATAATACTATTAAATAGGAATTAACCAAAGCAATGCGTTATATAGATAAGTTTAACTATTAAACCAACAAATAGATTTAATTATGGGTTACAGAATTGAAAAAGACACATTAGGTGAAGTAAAGGTGCCTTCAGATAAACTGTGGGGTGCACAAACAGAGAGATCGCGAAATAATTTTAAAATAGGTGCACCTGCATCTATGCCTTTAGAGATAATTTATGGATTTGCCTATCTTAAGAAGAGTGCTGCGTATGCTAATTGCGAACTGGGTGTATTATCAGAATATAAACGTAATTTAATTGCACAGGTTTGTGATGAAATACTGGAAGGTAAACATGATGATCAGTTTCCTCTTGTTATCTGGCAAACTGGTTCTGGCACTCAGAGTAATATGAATGTAAATGAAGTTATTGCAAATCGTGCACATCAGATTGCAGGGTTTAAGATTGGCGAAGGGGATAAAACATTACAACCAAATGATGATATAAATAAATCGCAATCGTCAAATGATACTTTTCCCACAGGAATGCATATTGCCTGCTATAAGAAAGTAGTAGAGGTTACTTTGCCAGGATTAAAACAGTTGCAAAAAACACTTTCTGATAAGGCAAAGGAGATGGAGGGTGTAGTTAAAATAGGACGCACTCATCTTATGGATGCAACCCCACTTACATTGGGTCAGGAGTTTAGTGGATATGCTGCTCAGCTAGAGTATGGCATAAGTGCTGTAGAAAATACTCTGCCACATTTATCAGAATTGGCTTTAGGAGGTACGGCAGTGGGTACAGGGTTGAATACTCCTAAAAATTATGATAAAGTTGTTGCTCGTTATATTGCAAAGTTTACAGCTCTTCCGTTTGTTACTGCTCCCAATAAGTTTGAAGCTTTGGCAGCACATGATGCTTTGGTGGAGACACATGGTGCATTAAAGCAAGTAGCTGTTGCAATTAACAAAATTGCTAATGATATCAGGTTGCTAGCTTCTGGTCCCAGAAGCGGTATAGGTGAGATTATTATACCTGCAAACGAACCAGGCTCATCTATAATGCCAGGTAAAATAAATCCAACTCAGGCAGAGGCTATAACAATGGTTTGCTCACAGGTCATAGGTAACGATATTACAATTGCAGTTGGTGGAATGCAGGGGCATTTTGAGTTAAATGTATTTAAACCGGTAATGGCTGCGAACTTCTTGCAAAGCGCACAGTTGTTGGGTGATGCTGCTGTTTCTTTCGACCTGCATTGTGTGTCAGGTATTGAACCTAATAAAACACGTATAAAAGAGTTGCTTAACAATTCATTGATGCTTGTAACTGCTCTCAATACTAAAATTGGATATTATAAAGCTGCCGAAATAGCAAATACTGCGCATAAAAATGGTACAACATTGAAAGAGGAGGCCATTAATCTTGGTTATGTTTCTGAAGAGGATTTCGATAAATGGGTGCGACCAGAAAATATGATTAGCCCAATGGATTAGTTATATATGTCTAATAGATTAGAAGTTATTTTAACGGCATCTTTTTAGATGCCGTTTTTCTTTGTATTTTTGTAACTTATAATAAACAAACAGAGTAATTATCAGTTACATAATTTATTTACTATTCACCTATGGCAACAAAACCATTTATTTACCAGGAACCTTTTCCCATGTCAGAAGATAAAACAGAGTATTATCTGCTAACAAAAGAGCATGTTTCTACAACTGAGTTCGAAGGGAAAGAGATACTTAAAGTTTCTAAAGAGGGAATAACCCTTATGGCTCAAACAGCTTTCAGAGATGTTGAATTTCTACTCCGTCCTGAACATCAGGAGCAAGTAGCACAAATTCTAAATGACCCTGAAGCGAGTGAGAACGATAAGTTTGTAGCTCTTACATTTCTACGAAATGCAGAGATATCTGCAAAAGGAATTTTACCTTTCTGTCAGGATACAGGAACAGCTATAATAATGGGAAAGAAAGGTAACCAGGTTTGGACCGATGGTGATGATGAGGAAGCTCTTTCTCAAGGTGTTTACAATACATTTGTTAATGAGAATTTGCGTTATTCACAGAATGCTGCTCTAAATATGTACGATGAAGTAAATACTGGAACAAACCTGCCGGCTCAGATTGATCTTTACAGCGTTAAAGGTAATGAGTACAAATTCCTATGCATTGCTAAAGGTGGCGGTTCGGCAAATAAAACATATCTTTATCAGGAAACTAAAGCATTGCTTACTCCCGGAAAATTAGAGAATTACCTGATTGAAAAGATGAAATCTTTGGGTACAGCTGCATGTCCTCCATATCATCTTGCTTTTGTTATTGGAGGAACTTCCGCCGAAGTGAATCTAAAGACTGTGAAATTGGCTACTGCTAAGTATTACGATAATCTACCTTCAGAAGGAAACGAGCTAGGCAGAGCATTCCGTGATATTGAACTTGAGAATAAACTCAAAAAAGCATCTGAAGAATTAGGTCTTGGGGCTCAATTTGGGGGTAAATATTTTGCACATGATATCAGAGTAATTCGACTTCCTCGTCATGGTGCTTCAGTGCCAGTGGGTATGGGGGTTTCTTGTTCTGCAGACCGAAATATCAAAGCTAAAATAAATAAAGATGGTATTTGGATTGAGAAAATGGAGGATAATCCGGCAAGATTGATTCCAGAAGAATATCGTCAAGCAGGCGAAGAGGGAGGAGTGAGGATTGATCTGAATCGACCTATGTCGGAAATTCTTAAAGAGCTTTCTCAATACCCTGTTTCAACACGTTTGTCACTTAATGGTACTATAATAGTGGGACGTGATATTGCTCATGCTAAATTGAAAGAAAGAATTGATAACGGAGAAGGACTTCCACAGTACATAAAAGATCATCCTATATATTATGCAGGGCCGGCAAAAACTCCGGCAGGTTATGCATCCGGCTCAATGGGGCCAACTACTGCAGGACGTATGGACTCATATGTTGATCTTTTACAGTCGCACGGTGGAAGTATGATTATGCTTGCAAAGGGTAACCGAAGTCAGGAAGTAACTGATGCTTGTAAAAAGCATGGAGGTTTTTATCTGGGAAGTATTGGCGGACCTGCAGCAATTTTGGCACAAGAAAGTATAAAGAGCCTTGAGTGTTTAGAATATCCAGAGTTGGGTATGGAGGCAATATGGAAGATTGAGGTTGAAGATTTCCCTGCATTCATTCTTGTAGATGATAAGGGTAATGATTTCTTTCAAGTAGTATCTCAGCCAAACTGCTCTTTTTCTTAATTAGTTTTTAAGATTTAAATATTTATTCAACATTTTATAGAGGAGACAGTTTTAAGTCTCCTTATGAATAGTAATAATTAAAATTAAATATTTTGAAAAAATTATATTTATTAATAGCCCTGATTATTGGTTTTACAGTTGCAGAGGCTCAGATACGAAGTGAAATGACCCTGGAGAAAGGGTGGAAGTTTACTCGTGAGGACGACTTGAAATCATCTGATGTTGATTTTGATGATAGTAAATGGGAATCTGTTAGAGTACCCCACGACTGGGCAATATATGGACCATTTGATAAGAGTAACGATATACATAGAATGGCAATTGTGCAGGATGGACAGACATCTGCAATAGAGCATTACGGTCGCACAGGCGGTCTGCCGTTCACTGGAGTTGGATGGTATAGAAATAAATTCTCAATTCCAGATTTCGAAAAAGGAAAAAGAGTAACTGTCAAATTTGATGGTGCAATGAGTAATGCACGTGTATATGTTAATGGCAAAGAAGCAGGTTTTTGGCCCTATGGTTACAACACTTTCCATTTCGATATAACCGATTTGATAAACAGCGACGGTATGAATAATACACTTGCTGTGAGACTCGAGAATTTAGAAGAGGGGTCGCGTTGGTATCCCGGGGCAGGTTTGTATAGAAATGTACATGTAATAACCACAAATGAGAGTCATATTCCATTGTGGGGAACTTATGTAACAACACCAGAAGTAAACAATGAGTTTGCAAGGGTGGATGTGAAAACTAAGATTGTTACCGATGGTGAGGGTGAATATAAACTTGTTACCGATGTTGTAGACGAAAAGCATAATCTGCTTACTTCAACTGAGTCGCTGCTAACCAGATATGATCTGGGAGAGTTATCTCAAACTCTTTATGTAGATAATCCAAAGTTGTGGGACATTAAAAAGCCAAATCTATATAGTGCTGTTTCTAAATTATATAAGAATGGAACGTTGGTGGATGAGTATAAAACTACTTTTGGAATACGCACAATAGAAATTATTCCGGATGAGGGTTTTTTCCTTAATGGAAGAAAAGTGAAGTTTCAGGGTGTTTGCCTGCATCACGATTTGGGACCTCTGGGTGCTGCTGTTAATGATGCCGCTATACGTCGTCAAATAAAAATTATGCAGGATATGGGAGTTAATGCTATTCGTACAGCACATAATATGCCAGCTCCCGACTTTGTGAGAATTGCAGATGAGATGGGAATGATGGTAATGGCTGAGTCTTTCGATAGCTGGAGAATTCCAAAAGTAAGAAACGGATACAATCATTATTTCGACGATTGGGCAGAAAAGGATCTTGTAAATCTATTGCATAATTTTAGAAATAGTGCAAGTATAGTAATGTGGTGTATTGGCAACGAGGTAGAAGAGCAGAGCCATCCTGAAGGAGCTAAAGTTGCTCGTTTTCTTCAAGATATAGTACATAGAGAAGACCCGACACGTCCTGTTACAAACGGAATGGATAGACCCGACCATGTTTTTTCTAATGGTATGGCTGCTATAATGGATGTTCCTGGATTCAACTACCGCTCATTCCGCTATCAAGAAGCTTATAAGAAGTTGCCACAGCAAGTTATTTTGGGTGCAGAAACAACTTCTACATTCAGTTCACGAGGAGTGTACAAATTTCCTGTAGAAAGAAAGGCAATGGCACTTTATGATGACCACCAGGCTTCTTCGTATGATGTTGAACATGCAGGCTGGTCTAATTTACCAGAAGATGATTTTATTCAGCATGATGACTTAAATTATACTATGGGCGAATTTATATGGACAGGTTTCGACTATCTTGGAGAGCCAACTCCTTATTACAGTAACTGGCCAAGTCATAGTTC
>CAYZHS010000058.1:0-5590 GCA_964478295.1 uncultured Proteiniphilum sp.
TTGTAAAAAAACATAGACTTAGCAATTTTGCATAATAGTATAACTTTTCTATAATAAAACAATACAAGCATTATTTCTGTTTAATTAAATAAACTATTTTGCGCTATAGGTATGTTTAGAAAATCAATTTTATTTTTCATAATACTATGCACCTTCGTTGTTAGAGGAAGTGCTCAATATTCGCTTTTTGACAGTTGGTCCGTTGGAGTTAATGCTGGCTTATATGGGTTTGGAGTTCAGGGTGCTACATCGCTTTCTCCCAACTTCAGATTGAGAGCTGGAGTAGATTATTTTACTTATACAGACAAAGAAGCAAGAGAGTTTGATGTTTCGGTGCAATATAGTGGCTATCAGGCAAACACACAGGCTCGACTTAGAGATACAAAAATTACATTCCCAAATTTTAAAACGATGGTGGACTTTTATCCAATGTCGACGGCTGTTTTTTCTATTACTGCAGGATTTTATTTTGGCAATAATAATGCATCTACTAATGGAATGATTGATGGATATAAAGAGCTGGTTGAACTTTTAGGAGATAAACCTGAATTGAGGTATGAAGATATTGTAATTATTCCTGACAATGATGGCAGCTTTGGTGGGAAGCTTGAAATGGGCAACAGAGTAAAGCCATATATAGGAATTGGTATTGGAAGAACAATACCTAAAAACAGGGTAGGTTTTAAGTTTGATTTGGGGATGATATATCAGGGTGAATATTCAATTTCGAGTCGCAATATAAATGAGAGTGGAAAAGAGTGGTTTAATGAATTGACAAATGAATTGGACTTGCCTTTTTCTGAAAGCCTTCTTAACTGGTGGCCTATGATAAACCTATCTTTGACCTACAGAATCAGATGATTCTGTAGTGCCAGTGATGGGTTAGTATTTAATATTCTTAAACAGAACTCTATTTTCACGTGCTTCGTTGAGTCGTGTTAGAATTTTATCGCGACTATAATCTTTAAATTCTGAAACACTTGCTCCCATTAACATACTTAATAAGGTACGAAGTTCTTCGTCAGAAAATTGTTGCATAATTTGGTCGAATGGTTCTTTTGAGCCTATTTCGAATCGTATAAAAGCCAGTCGTGATTTTGCAGTTGGAAAATCGGGTGCTATCTCTAGCAACTCTTCGAGATATTCAGCTGCCTGTGTGTATTTTTCCTGGGCAACGCATATGTTTGCCAGCCTGTCGAGAATATCTTCATTATCTTCTGATATTAACGAGGCCTTAATATAGGCTGCTTCGGCTGTTACAAAATCGTCGTCGTTAAATGCCAGCTCACCCTCAAGCATGTAATAATCAAGAGTGTCTTTATCGTCGTCAGGTATCTGCTGAAAAAGCTTTTTGGCTGTATCGAAGTCGTTCTTACTAATATAAACCGAAGCTCGCCTGGCAATGATACCCTTGCTGCCAAACAGCTCTTCTTTGAGGTCTATAAGCTTCATCATTTCGTCGTACTGCTCAGCTGCTGCATAGGCTTCGAGCAATGAGTCGTAAATAGATTCATCGTCTGGCGACATAGATAAGCATTTACGAAAAAGATATATCGACTCTTTTACATTGTCGTTTAAGTAGAGCGAAAGGGCTTTCATTTTCATTGCAGACAAATCATCATCTTTTATTGTAAGAGCAAAATCGAATGAATCGATTGCTTTATCGTGCTGCTCATTCATTGAATATAGTTTACCTATATTAATCCATGCATCGAATGAATAGGGGTCGATATCTAGCAGAAGATTGTTATACTCAATTGCTTTAGCCATGTCACCCTTCATTTCGTAGGCATAAGCAAGATCGATAATTACATCTGTATTTTCTTTGTTCATGTAAAGACTCTCCTCAAGATGTTTAATTGCTTTATCGAACTTATCAACATCATTTAGCAGGAAGCCAAATTCAGTAATAAAATAATATAAATCCTCTTCGGGCAGTTCACTCTCTATCATTTTGTATGCTATTTCATCGGCCTTTTCAAATTCTGACAGATGCAATAGAGCCTCAATTTTTAACAGAGAGTGGTCGATATCGCCATCATCATCGGCAAATTTTAAATAGTTTAGTGCTTCTTCATATTTTGTAGAAAATATAAGAAGTTTTGCTTTGGCAAGCATAAGAATAGAACTTCCCGGATGAATCTTCAACCCTTCCTCGATAAGCAGTTCAGCTTCTTCGTTGTCGCCTCCGCTACTATAGTATTCTGCCAACAAAGCAAACTCATCGGCATCCAAATATATATTCTTGCCAAGAGCTTGCATATGCTCATACTTTTCTACAAGTGAGTTAATATCCAGTTCGTTATCTTCCATATTAAAGGATTTACTTATCCGCCTTTCTTTTTCCAGGAGTCTCTTAAAGCTACTGTGCGATTAAATACCAGGCTGTTGGGAGTAGAGTCTAAGTCGACATTAAAATAACCTATACGCTGAAACTGAAACCTCTGGCCATGCTCAGCATCCTGCAAGTATTCTTCAACTTTACACCCTTTTTTAACTATCAGTGAATCGGGGTTTATTAGCTCTGTGAAATCTTTTTCTTTGTCGGCCAATGGATCTTCAACCATGAATAACCTGTCGTATAATCTAACCTCTGCATCTAAACCATATGGCACAGATACCCAGTGAATTGTTCCTTTAACTTTGCGGTTTGCTTCGGGCATACCACTTTTTGTTTGAGGATCATATTCGGCATATACTTCTGTGATGTTTCCTTCATCATCTTTCTTGCAGCCGGTACATTTAACAATATATGCACTCTTTAAACGCACTTCGCTTCCTGGTGTTAGTCTGAAATACTTTTTAGGAGCATCCTCCATAAAGTCGTCTCTCTCGATCCACAATTCGCGAGTGAACTTAAGCTTTCTGCTTCCCATGGTTTCATCTTCAGGATTATTAATTGTATCCATCTCTTCTACCATATCTTCGGGATAGTTGGTAATTATAAGTTTAACGGGGTCAATAACTCCCGATACTCTGGTTACCTTTTTATTCAGATCTTCTCGCACTGCATATTCGAGTAGCGACATATCGTTTATACCATCATATTTAGTATACCCTATCGAATCGATAAAGTTGCGGATAGACTCTGGTGTATAACCTCTTCTGCGCATACCTGTAAGTGTTGGCATACGTGGATCGTCCCATCCGGTTACTAAATTATCTTGTACAAGCTGAAGCAATCTTCGTTTACTCATAACTGTGTATGTGAGGTTGAGTCGGTTAAACTCAATCTGCTGAGGACGATAATCGCTGTCGGTTAATTGATCTAAGAACCAGTCGTATAAAGGACGATGAACCTCAAACTCAAGGGTACATAGTGAGTGTGTAACACCTTCGAAATAGTCCGACTCGCCATGTGCAAAATCATACATAGGATAGGCCTTCCATTGGGTGCCTGTGCGGTGATGAGGTATATGTATTACACGATAGATAATTGGATCGCGCATGTGCATGTTTGAAGAAGCCATATCTATTTTTGCGCGCAATACCATCTTTCCTTCGGGTATCTCTCCGCTGTTCATCTTCTCAAACAGTTGGAGCGACTCTTCCTTTGGTCGGTTGCGAAAAGGACTTTCTGTTCCCGGGGTGGTTGGCGTACCTTTTTGCTTGGCTATCTCTTCGGCAGTCTGTTCATCAATATATGCTTTACCTTCATTTATAAGTTTTAAAGCAAAATCCCATAGCTGCTGGAAATAGTCTGAGGCATAATAAACATTATCCCAGTGGAAACCTAGCCATTTTATGTCTTCCATTATAGAATCTACATACTCCACATCTTCTTTAACAGGATTGGTATCATCGAAGCGAAGATTACAGATGCCATTATATTTCTCGGCAATTCCAAAGTCTATGCAAATAGCTTTAGCATGGCCAATATGAAGATAACCGTTGGGTTCGGGCGGGAAACGAGTTTGTATTCTCCCATCATTACGACCCTCACGTAAATCTTTCTCTACAATCTGCTCAACGAAATTGAGACTCTTTCTGTTTTCCTCCATCACTATTTATGTATTATTTATTGTCTAGTTAAATTGAAACTCTTGCATAGGGTGCAACATCGGGAGTTGCAAACTCTTTATCGATATATTTATAATATCCTGATATTGCAACCATTGCTGCATTATCGGTGGTATATGCAAATTTTGGAATATGAATCTTCCAGTTATATTTTTGACTATAATCTTCAAATGCACTTCTTAAGGCTGAATTGGCAGAAACACCTCCAGCCACTGCAACCTCTTTAACACCTAAATCTTCTGAGGCTTTATAAAGCTTATCCATAAGGATATCGATTATTGTTTTCTGCAAAGAAGCACAGAGGTCGTTTTTATTATTCTCTATGAAATCGCTGTCATTCTTTAGTTCATCGCGAAGGAAATAGAGAAAAGATGTTTTTAATCCACTAAAGCTATAGTCGTAACCATCTAAACGAGGTTTACTAAAGCTGAATTTAAGAGGATTGCCCATCTTTGCGAGTCTGTCGACAATTGGTCCGCCGGGATATCCCAACCCCATAACTTTAGCGCACTTATCGAAAGCCTCACCCGCAGCATCGTCTATAGTTTGACCAATAATCTCCATTTCACTGTAAGATTTTACAAGTATAATCTGAGAGTTACCTCCCGATACCAGTAGACATAGAAACGGGAATTGGGGCTGATCTTTATCATTTTCATCTTCTTTGATGTAATGTGCCAAGACGTGTGCCTGTAGATGATTTACCTCTATCATGGGTATATTTAGAGCAGTAGAAAACCCTTTTGCAAAAGAGGTTCCAACAAGCAGCGACCCAAGCAAACCGGGTCCGCGAGTAAAAGCTACTGCTGATATCTCTTCTTTAGTAACACCTGCCTGTTTTAAAGCATCGTGCACTACTGGAATTATATTTTGCTGATGCGCTCTTGATGCAAGCTCCGGAACCACTCCACCATAACGCTCATGCACAGCCTGACCGGCTATAACATTGGATAGCGCCACACCATTGCGGATTACGGCTGCCGAAGTATCGTCGCATGAAGATTCTATTCCTAAAATTGTAATCATTTACTTTCTTTGATATTATGATACAAAGATAATACAAAATAAAATACCATGGTATTGATACTGTATTGGCTATTTATTTTTGGCAATTTCTTTTGTTTCCAATAAGATTTCACGAGAGACGTGTGCAATATTATATATTAGTCCGGCTCTGCCATTTGAGCTATCTTTCTGCATCTCTTCAAGAGTATCTTCCCAATAAATTACAGATTGAATTAGTTTATCTAATTGCGATTCGACGGCTCTGTTTTTAAGTAAATTGGACACAAGCTGAAGCACTTCGCTTATATCGATACAAATCTCCCTCTCCTTTTCTGTAAGCTCTTCGGCATGTTTATGAACTCCAAAGGCTGATATATACGACAGAAGTGCATGATTTAGGTTTGTGAGATTAAAAGCACTCTCCTGATATTGTTTTGAGTTCTTTGGCTCAAGCCGCATTCCCTTCCATGCCGAAGTCAGCTCATTGTCTGCATTGTATGCAGTGCGACGGTTATGTAGATACTCCTCTTCAGTAACAGATCCCTCATATATACTTTCGAAGTAA
>CAYZHS010000058.1:5600-10090 GCA_964478295.1 uncultured Proteiniphilum sp.
TTCAACAGCAGTAACAAGTAGCTGAGGCAATCTTTTATACTGCCAGTCGGGCCAAACAAATCTTACCACCAGATAAGCTATTACACCTCCCAAAAGTGTATCAATTATTCGGGGGAACATAACAGCTACACCCTGATCGGAAAGAATATTGAAAGATGCCAATACATATGTTGTTATAAAAGCAGCAGCTATAACATAGTTTTTCTTAACCCAATAAAAGAATAGATAAATAGAAGTTAGCTGAAGTATTATCTGTCCCGAAACAGTTGGCAGAATTTGAGCTACAAGTACCCCCAACACAACCCCAATAAGAGTTCCAAGCACACGATGGAACAGTCGTATACGCGTTGCACTGTAGGTTTGCTGAAATACAATTAACGAGGTAAGCAGAATCCATGCACCTTTATCGATATGCAATAATTGAATTGCAGTATAACCCAGAAGCCATGCCATTGTAAGCCTTACTGCAGATTTAAAACGAGGATGTTCGGGTTTAAGAAGGCTTTTTATGCTTGTACTTTGTGGTTTACGACTATTAAATACCGTTACATCAATTTTAGAACTAAGTACCTCCTCTTCTCTTAAATTTTCTTCAAGTCCCTTTAGGTTTCTCATTAGCAGAAAGAGAGCTTGGTTATGTGCTGCCCCCCTCTCCTCTTCGAGCATATTCTCCACGGCAGAGAGTGTCCACCTCAACGATATTGGGTGTTTATATAGTTTGTCGGTGAGCAGTGAATCGGCATATTTATGCATTGCACTTCCAATCTCTCTCATGAGATGACCAAAACCTTCAATTAGTTCGATATTGCTTACCTCGCGACTTAATATATCGTATTGTTCATGACTTGATATTGCTCGTTCTTGCATTTCCTGAAGCAGAAACCATTTACGGTAATAGTTATTTACCATGGGCATTGAGTCGGCACTACTTTCATCTGAATAGCTGTATAGATGATTTTTACAATTCTCTATCTGTTGCGCGAGCATTATATTTTTCTGTGCCAGCTGATTTCTGATAGACTTTTGTGATTGTGATTCGCTGGGGAAAAGGTTTGCTTTAATTTCGATATACTCTGCAAGAAAATGAATACCACTTGCAAGTTGCTCTTTTAGTAAACGATATGGTCTTTTACGAAGCAGAAGTATTGATACAGCTGAGTATGCAAATGCACCAATAGTATAAAGAACCGGCTGATAAAACCAAACATCTGTTGCACCGGCACCCAGCATTGTGTAGACAAAGATAAGGAGTCCGCCAAATGTAACACCCTGCAACCTCTGATTTAGTCCGCCAATGAGCGAAAGCGAGAAGGCAACAACTACTATTAATAAAGCAAATAATATTGTGTGTGGATATATTAGCTCAACAAGACTGCTTATGATAAAAAATAAAATTAAAGCTGTGGAGGCCGATTTGATTCTTCCGCGAGGATGAACATCGGTCTCACCCAGAGCCATTGCCACTACCCCCAGTGCCATAGTGGTACCGATAAACGGATTTTTAAACAGAAGTAGAGAAGGAATAAGTAGGAATGATATAGATATCATTACTTTTAAAGCCCATAAATGATTTGGGCTCTTCCAAAACACTTCAATCCATAAATCTGAAATGCCTCTTTTTATTTTATTTACTCTATCTATCATTTCCGATTTGCTAAAGTAGTGTTTTTTTAGTAAAAATTACAGAGTTACATCAATTCTGACTTTTCCTAAAAGTGCATCAGGGTGATGTCGGTATGTAAAACGATGCACATATTCAACTCTTAAGAGTCCCAATATGTTTGTAACACCAATAGTTCCTTCTATATAAGGAACTTTACTGTATTGATGCGACACTGATGGAAAATCGTAAATATTTACAGATTGTGAACTTGCATCATCTAAATGTGCAAATCCACGCTTATTGGTTTCAGATAATCTTCCATATGAGGCTCTGAGAGAGAGTATCTCCCTGAATTGCAACTTATTAATAAATGGTATTTTTGCCAGAAACAGATTGTCACCAACGAAGGTAGAACGAAGCGTAACCTGCTCATCAGCAACAAATTCTAATGCTCGATTAAGAAAAAAGGCATTGTTCTCGATATGATGTCTATTACGTTGATTAGGGTACACCAGTAAAGGAAACGGAACAGTGTTCCACACCTTCATTGCTTCTCCAACTATGTCGAGTCGACCAGCACCTGATAACAAGAAACGCTTTTGTGCTGAAAACTCAGTACGATGGTAAGGCAATTCTTCACCAAACACTTCGGCTTTGCCTATTGTGTGGGAGAGGAAGAAAACGGGACTAGTCATCTCTATGGGTATCCTTTTGCGTTTCTTTTGTATGTATGCTTCTCTTGCTGAATATCGCAATTGAACTCCTATTTCAGAAGTAAATAAACCATCATCTTCAACCCAAACCGCCACATCATCAACTCCTACCACGATATTGTATACACCAACCGCGACATCATCAGCCATATGCCGAAATGTTAGTTCTCCTTGTGGCAACATACGAGATTTTCTTATCCAAGTACTGTAAGCTAATCCGTTTTGGTGCTCCCTTTCCCAATTCAACTCGGCAAAGTTTCTGTAGGTAGCTTCGTTGTCAGACCTTCTATAAGTTATAAGGAGTAGGTTGTTTAGCGACCTGGGATGCATTTCTCCGGGAGAATAGATATCATTTTCGTAAATTAAACTGACATTATTCTTAGGAAACTCTTCGTCGTGATAAGCTTTTTTATCGAAAGAATAGGTCAGCTCTCCCCTATATTTAAATTTCTGATCGCCAAACCCATAAGCGCCGTATCCTTTTATAAATAAGTTGCGATTTAATCTGGAGTTAGAAGCAAATCCAGCTCTCAGTCTCACCCCCTCAATAGGGTTGTAGGTTGGAAATGTCTGTATTCTACCAAAATCAAACTTATTTGTCTCTGAATTACCTAGTGGAATCCAATCATCTTTAACAAACTCTGTTGCTTTATTCAGAAAAGAGTTTACACCTCCTGAGTTGCCCGTTAAGCTGTCATTAATTGCTCTTACCCTTTGCTCGTAATTATCCGGTTGAAGCAAAATCAACAACTCATTACTGCTCTTATTTTCAAGGTTCAGATACTGCAGCTTATATTCACTACACGCAATTACAAGCTGTACATTATCTATTGAATCGGGAGCTGTAAATGAGAATTCACCCACGCTGTTGGCTGCTGTTCCATAACGAGTACCTTGTATGTAAACAGCAGCATAAGCAACAGGTGTTTGAAATTCTGCATCAATTACTTTACCTTTATAAATCTTGTCGCTCCCATATATATTTGAAGAGAAGACAAGCAGTAAAGCAATAAAATATATATGTCTCATATTTTGAAGGTTGTCTCTATTTCTCTAATTTAATAGATAAAGATTAAATTAAAGTTTACGGTAACGAACACGTTTAGGTTCAACATTACCTAATCTCATCTTTTTGTTCTCTTCATATTCGCTATACGAACCTTCAAAATAGAACACCTCTGAGTTACCTTCAAAAGCAAGAATATGTGTACAAATACGATCCAGAAACCATCTATCGTGCGAAATTACAACTGCACAGCCGGCAAAGTTCTCAAGTCCCTCTTCAAGAGCACGCAAAGTATTTACGTCGATATCGTTGGTAGGTTCGTCGAGAAGCAATACGTTAGCACCTGCCTTAAGAGTAAGAGCAAGATGGAGACGATTTCGCTCACCACCCGAAAGTACTCCACACAGTTTTTCTTGATCGGCACCCGAAAAGTTGAAACGAGCCAGATAAGCACGAGAGTTGATATCTCTTCCGCCCACCTTAACAAACTCTAAACCGCCCGACACAACCTGATAAACTGTCTTGTTAGGATCAATAGATTCGTGTTGCTGATCTACATAAGCTGTAACAACAGTTTCTCCAACCTCAAACTTACCGGCATCAGGCTTCTCAAGACCCTCAATCATTCTAAACAATGTAGTTTTACCAGCACCGTTTGGCCCTATTACACCCACAATACCATTAGGAGGAAGCATAAAATTCAAATTGTCGAATAAAAGCTTATCTCCAAATGCCTTTGCTACGTTATGAGCTTCAATTACTTTATTGCCCAATCGTGGTCCGTTTGGAATAAATATTTCAAGTTTTTCTTCTCTCTCTTTCTGATCTTGATTCAGCAGTTGCTCATATGTATTCAAACGAGCCTTACCTTTAGCCTGACGAGCCTTTGGAGCCATATTAATCCAATCAAGCTCTCTTTCAAGAGTTTTACGTCTCTTGCTAGCCTGTTTCTCTTCCTGCGCCATCCTCTTAGTCTTCTGTTCAAGCCAAGATGTGTAATTTCCTTTCCATGGAATACCTTCTCCGCGGTCCAGTTCAAGAATCCAGCCAGCTACATGATCAAGAAAATAACGGTCGTGAGTAATACAGATAACCGTTCCCTTATATTGCTGAAGATGCTGCTCCAGCCAGTCGATCGACTCTGCATCAAGGTGGTTGGTAGGCTCAT
>CAYZHS010000059.1:0-2503 GCA_964478295.1 uncultured Proteiniphilum sp.
TAGCTATATGTACAATAAAAGCAGCTTTTCAGCTGCCTTTATTAATTCCTTACCAAAATCGGGACAGGAAGGTACTCTTGTAAATTTTATGACCAATACTAAGTATAATGGTAAGATAATTGCCAAAAGTGGTAGTATTGGTGGAGTGCAATGTTATGCCGGTTATCTTATTGATGGCGAAAAGAGATATGCCTTTTCAATTATGATAAACAAGTTTAACGGCACTCGTGCTCAGGTTAGAGGTGCAATTGAGCTGTTTCTGCTGAGCCTTTAGTAATTATAAATTACTCAACAATATCTACAAGTTCAATTTCGAATACCAAAGTTGAGTATCCAAGTATAGATCCTGAACCGTTGGGACCATAACCTAGTCTCCATGGAATCCATACTTCCCATTTATCTCCTTCTTTCATGTGTTGGAGTGCTGTAGAAAATCCATCCACTACTCCGTTAACATTAAAAGTGCGGGCAATATTATTTTTTGAAGTAGTATCAAATACTATTTTATTTGTAATAAAATTGCCCTTCTCATCAGTGAATGTGTCGGGTTTTGTCCATATGTTTTTATACCAGCCGGTATATCTAACTTTAACCTGCTCTGTAAAGTATGGAGATCTTTCTCCAGTACCTGTTTCCAATACTTTATACATAACAAAGCCATTTCCTGTTAATGAGTTTAACTTTGTGTATTCAGAATTGTTGGTTATAAGTGCAAATTGAGCTTCATTTTCAATCTTCCAGCGGTCGTCAACTGTTTCTGTCTCATCACATGCCGAAATAAAGAAAAGAGATAAAATTGAGATAACAAGTAATAGTTGTTTCTTCATTTTTGTGGTTTTTATATTGATAGTTTTTTCAATAAGCTTTTCATCTCAGTTTTCTCTGCAATAATATTCTGCAAATCGCTAATTGATACTCTCTCTTGTTCCATTGTGTCGCGATGTCTTATTGTGACAGTGTTGTCTTCGAGAGTCTGGTGATCGATGGTTGCACAGAATGGGGTGCCTATTGCATCGTGGCGGCGATAGCGTTTACCAATACTATCTTTTTCGTCGTACTGACAGGCAAAGTTGAATTTAAGATCTTCCATAATCTCGGTGGCTTTTTCCGATAGTCCGTCTTTCTTAACAAGTGGTAGTATTGCAAGTTTAACCGGCGCAAGCGCAGGTGGAAGTTTAAGTAATACACGGGTTTCTCCGTTATCAAGTTTTTCTTCGCAATATGAACCTGCCAAAATTGATAAAAACATACGGTCTACACCTATCGATGTTTCTACAACATATGGAGTGTACGATTTATTTAGTTCGGGATCGAAATACTGCATTTTTTTGCCAGAGAACTTTTCGTGTTGACTTAAGTCGAAATCTGTTCTTGAGTGTATACCTTCAACTTCTTTAAAGCCAAATGGCATCTCATACTCGATATCTGTTGCAGCATTTGCGTAGTGTGCAAGTTTATCGTGATCGTGGAATCTATATTTCTCGGCTCCAAATCCTAAGGTTTGGTGCCATTGCATTCTTACTTTTTTCCAGTGTTCAAACCATTCCAGCTCTTCACCCGGTGGAACAAAGAATTGCATCTCCATCTGTTCAAATTCACGCATGCGGAAAATAAACTGACGGGCAACTATCTCGTTTCTGAAAGCTTTACCAATCTGAGCAATACCAAATGGAATTTTCATTCTACCGGTTTTCTGAACGTTAAGGAAGTTAACGAAGATTCCCTGAGCCGATTCTGGACGAAGGTATACCTTCATTGCACCCTCTGATGTTGCACCCATTTCGGTAGAGAACATTAAGTTAAACTGACGTACCTCGGTCCAGTTTCTTGTGCCGCTTACTGGACAAGCTATTTCACAGTCGACAATGATTTGACGGAGTTCGTCTAGATTACTATCATTTAGAGCCTTTGCAAAGCGAGCATGTATTTCGTTGCGCTTATTCTGGTTCTCTAGTACACGAGGATTGGTTTCTCTGTACATCTTCTCATCAAATGTATCACCAAACCTCTTAGCTGCTTTCTCTACTTCCTTATCTATTTTATCATCTAGTTTTGCTAGATAATCTTCTATAAGTACATCAGCTCTATATCTCTTTTTGCTATCTTTATTATCTATAAGCGGGTCGTTAAAAGCATCCACATGTCCCGATGCTTTCCATATGGTTGGGTGCATGAATATGGCCGAATCAATACCAACCACGTTTTCATGAAGCAGCACCATGCTGTCCCACCAATACTTTTTTAAATTGTTTTTAAGTTCAACTCCCATTTGCCCATAATCGTAAACGGCGCTTAGGCCATCATAAATTTCACTGGACTGGAAAACAAACCCATACTCTTTACTATGCGAAATCAATTTCTTAAATACCTCTTCTTGTTGTGCCATAGCTTAATTGTGCATGTTTGATATTTACATGCATTCTATAAATTAAAAATTAAATTTCATTTATTTGTTCTAAATACAAAGTAAGCGGTTTTTTTCGATATTTTGACAATCATTCTT
>CAYZHS010000059.1:2513-9967 GCA_964478295.1 uncultured Proteiniphilum sp.
GATAGATAATTGACACTCTTAAGGGTGTTATCTATGCGGAATTATTGTACTTTTGTGATAAATTCAGATAATCAATCTTCTTTTTATCTAATAGAAAATTCAGTTAGTATATGGCAAATGGTATGAAAACTTTGGCAAAGGAGACTCTCTTCTATGGGATGGGAAGTGTTCTTCCAAAATTACTCAGCTGGCTGTTGTCGCTTTATTGGGCTTTTGCTCTGCCAAGAATTTCTGATATAGGTATACTAACAAATTTTTATGCATGGGTTGCGTTGCTGCAGGTAATTCTTACCTATGGTATGGAGACTGGATTTTTTAGGTTTGCCAATAAAGAAAATAATCCGGTTAAAGTTTTCTCAACTTCGTTTATTAGTATTGCTGCAACTACATTAATCTTTTTTATTGTATCTTTTTTATTTCTCAAACCTATAGCGTTTGCATTGGGAGGTATTGATTTTAAACCTCATTACCTGCTTCTGCTTGTAATTATTCTTTGTGTTGATGTAATTGGTACTATTCCGTTTGCCAACTTAAGATTTAAAAAAAGACCAATAAGATTTGCTTCGATAAAGATTATAAATGTGGTTCTTACTATATTGTTTAATCTTTTCTTTTTCCTTTTATGCCCAATTCTTAAAACTTTATCGCCCGAGTTGTTTTCTTGGTTTGATATAAATAGGGGAGTTGATTATATACTTATTTCTAATCTTGCTGCTTCAATAATTCAGTTGATATTAGTTTCTCCTGAGCTAAAGATTAAGTTTCAGTTTGATGCACAGCTTTTGAAAAGGATGCTTAAATACTCTTTTCCAATATTGATATTAGGAATTGCCGGTATACTTAATCAAACTGTTGATAAAATATTATTTCCGAAGATATATCCTGATGCTGCAAATGCTTTTACCGAACTAGGTATTTATGGGCAAAACTTTAAAATTGCCATTATAATGGTGATGTTTACTCAGGCATTCAGGTATGCATTTGAACCCTTTATATTTTCGCGAAGCAAGGGAGATATTGATGAAAAGCGTTCGTTTAGCGATGCAACCAAATACTTTATTATATTCGGATTGCTAATATTTCTTATAACCACTGGTTTTATAGATATAATTAAGTTTATGATTCCTCGTGAGTATCATGTGGGACTAAAAGTTGTTCCAATTGTTTTGCTAGGGGAGCTTTTCTTTGGTGTTTATTTTAATTTATCGCTTTGGTATAAGCTTACCGATCAAACCAGATGGGGTGCATACATGTCTACTTTTGGTTTTATTATTACTATAGCAATTAACGTGATTTTTATTCCCAAATATAGCTATATGGCTTGTGCATGGGCCTCTTTTTTTGCAAACCTTATTATGATGGTTATTTCATATCTGGTTGGCCAGAAAAAATATCCTATACCTTATAATTTGAAATCGGCTGCTTTCTTTTTACTCATTTCTATGATACTTTTTGGCTGTATTATGCTTTCTGTACAATATGTCTCTAATTTATGGATTAGGCTTCTTATAAGTTTAGTTTGTATTTTATGCTATTTGGTTGTTATAGTAAAAAAGGAATTACCTTTGAAAGAATGGCCAATAATTGGCAGGTATTTCAGATAATAAGGTTCATTAATAATAAAAATCAATTTAATCATAAGAATATTTTTAAGTTTAATTTATAATGAGAAAACTATATTTAATTGTAGCAATACTCTGCGTTTCATTTATTTCTAAAGCCGACGAAGGTATGTGGCTTTTAAAAGAGTTAAACAGTCAAAGTATTGCTCGTATGCAAGAACTGGGATTTACTTTTCCCATTAATAGTCTTTATAGCGAAGATAATCCTTCTCTAAAAGATGCAGTAGTAATTTTTGGTGGTGGATGTACCGGTGTTGTGGTATCAGAGCAGGGCTTGATATTTACTAACCATCACTGTGGTTTTGGAGCTATTCAGAAGCTGAGTGCTGTTGAGCACGACTATCTGAAGGATGGCTTTGCAGCCAGTAAAATTTCTGAAGAGTTGTATGCCGACGGTCTTACAGTATCGTTTCTTCGCTCAATGGAAGATGTTACGGATAAAATTATCCCTCATGTACCATCTGTTTTGAGTGAGATTCAAATGGAACTTACTATCGATTCATTGTCAAATGAGCTGATTAAAGAATATGAGAACGATCCTTTTACTAATGCCAGGGTTGTGCCGTTTTATTCGCGCAATAAATATTATGTTGTACTTTATGATGTTTTTCGCGATGTGCGACTTTCAGCTACTCCTCCACAATCGGTAGGTAAGTTTGGCGGGGATACTGATAATTGGATGTGGCCTCGACATACTGGCGACTTCTCAGTGTTTCGCGTTTATGCTGATAAGGATAATAATCCTGCAAATTTTAGTGAAAGTAATGTTCCGTACAAACCTAAGTATGTGGTTCCTGTATCATTGGCAGGGGTAAAAGATGGCGATTATTCGATGACGGTTGGATATCCTGGTAGTACGCAGCGTTATATGTCCTCATGGGGAATACGCCAGCGTGTTGAGTCGGAAAACACTCCTCGTGTTGAGGTTCGTGGCGAAAAACAGGATATCTGGTGGAACGCAATGACACAAAACGATACAATTCGCATAAAATATGCTAATAAATATGCAGGAAGTTCAAACTACTGGAAAAACTCTATGGGTATGAATGAGGCTATTTCTAATCTTGGTGTTATAGCGGAAAAAGAGAAAGTTGAGTATCGTTTACAAGAATGGATAAACAATAACAGTGCAGCTAAGGCTAAATATGGAAATACGCTCTCTACTCTTGATGAAGCATACACTGGTTCGGGCGATTTAGCAAAATATACTACCTATTTTCTTGAAACTTTTAACAATGGAATAGAACTTATCCGCTTTGCTAAAACAATACTTCAATTTGATACTGATGGCACAGAGGAGGATAAAAAAGCATTTATTAATGAAAGACTTATAGAGTCTTATAAAAACTACGAACCGGAACTTGATAAAAAGGTGTTGCCAAAATTAATGTCTCTTTATGCAGAGCGTGTGCCTGAGGAGTATCATCCCGATATTTACAAGAAAATTAATGATGAGTTTGGAGGTGATTACGAAAAGTATGCCGATTGGTTATTTGAAAACACCAGGTTTACTTCGCTCGAAGAGCTGATGCTGTTACTTCAGAATGCAGATACTCAGATGTTGACAAAAGATCCCGCAATGGAGCTAGCCTTATCAAGTACTGATATGGGGTATGAATTGTCGGGATTAATGATGCCATACTATGAGAAAATATTAAGAGGTGAACGTGAGTTTATGGCTGCATTAATGGAGATGGATTCTGATAAAACGTTTTATCCGGATGCTAATTTTACACAGCGATTGAGCTATGGTACTGTTGAGGGATATCAACCTCGTGATGGTGTATGGTATAATTATTTTACTACAAGTAATGGGATTCTTGAAAAACAGAAGCCTGGAGACCCCGAATTTAATGTGCAAGAATATATTCTCAATGATATACGCAGTGCAGATTTCGACAAATATGCCGATGAAAATGGAGTAATGAGGGTCAATTTCCTTTCTACAAATGACATTACCGGTGGTAATTCTGGTAGTCCCGTTTTAAATGCTAAGGGTGAACTGATTGGACTGGCTTTTGATGGCAATTGGGAGTCCTTAAGTGGTGATATATTGTTTGAGCCCGAAATGCAGCGTATGATAAGCGTTGATATTCTTTATACTTTATATATTTTGGATAAAGTAATGGATGCATCTCACATAATTGAAGAATTGAAATTGGTTGATTAATATATTAACCATTATATTTTATAAAGATCGGCCCCTCTTATGCTAAATGCTAAAGAGGGGCCGATTCATTTAAGTTAGAACTTGTGATAAGTCTGTTTTATTTATGTTCAGCAGCCCATTTTTCTCTGTCAAACTTTTCGTATCGGGGAGGTGATGGTGTATATGTATCGGCATCCCATAGTGAGCTGGTTATCATCAAATCGGCACTATATCTGTTGCAAGCAATAGGTATATTATGTACTCGACATTGGCGCAAAAGCATCATTATGTCTGCTTCGTGAGGCTGTGCATTTAAGTCATCAATTAAGAATACAGCTAAGTCTATTTCTTTTCTTACTACTTTCGCTGCAATTTCAGCATCACCGCCCATCGGTCCCGAGTTCATTACCGTAATTTTTGGGTTTACACCCTCTCTTTGTAATGCTTCGCGAATGAGGCTCCCAGTAGTGCCGGTGCATACCAGATGATGCTCTGAAAGGAAGTCTGAGTTAAATATAACCCATTCAACCATATCTGCTTTACGCTGATCATGTGCAACCAATGCAATCGTTAATTTTCGTCTCATTTTTTTGTTTAATATTCTGCTGTTTTTATATCCCCAGCTCTTGTCTGATGATATCTATCTTTTCATTAGCTTTTAGTTCTGCTTGAACCAGTTCCTCGCGAGTTTTAGCAGATCCTGTAACTTCAATATAAAACTTAATTTTAGGTTCTGTTCCCGATGGTCGGATTGATAGTTTAGTACCCTCTTCTGTAAAATATTGAATTACATTTGAGGTTGTTGGCATCTCAAGAACTATATTCTCATTTCTAACGAAGTCTACACCTTCAAGTTTACCAAAATCCTTTATTAGTGAAACAGCTGAGCCTCCTAATGATTTTAAAGGGTTGGTTCTGAAGTTTTTCATCATTGCTTCAATTTCATCTGCTCCTTCTTTGCCTTTGCGAACTAATGAAATTCCAACCTCCTTAGAATAACCATATTCAAGATAAATATCTTGTAACAATTCATATACTGTTTTACCATTATCTTTTGCCCAGGCTGTAATTTCTGCAAATAGGGTACAGGCTGAAACCGCGTCTTTATCGCGTACAAAATCTCCTGCCAGAAAACCATAGCTTTCTTCACCACCACCAATATATTTCTTCAATCCTTCGTTTCTACGAATAATTTCGGCAATCCACTTGAATCCTGTATAGCTATCATAAATTTCGATGCCTTTTATGTTAGCAATTTTTTTAGCTAGCTCTGTGGTTACTATCGTTTTAACAACAAATTCTTTGCCTGTAAGTAATCCAAGTTCTTCGCGACGAGTCATTAAATAATATAGACACAGAAGAAATGTTTGATTACCATTGACGAGGATAAACTCACCCTTATCGTTACGAATAGCTGTACCAATACGATCGCTGTCAGGATCAGTTGCCATTACTATATCTGCATCAGTTTCAATTGCTCTCTTTATTGCAAGGTCTAACGCTGCTGGCTCTTCGGGGTTTGGTGAAATTACTGTTGGGAAATCACCACTTATAACATCCTGTTCAGGAACATTAATTATGTTTGTGAAACCTATGGATCTTAATGTTTCGGGTATCAGTTTACCTCCTGTACCATGAATTGGTGTATAAACAATTTTAATGTCATTGTTACGTTCAATCGATTCGGGAGAAAGAACTAGTTTCTTCACTTCTTCAATAAACGCTTTATCCATATCCTTACCTATAATCTCAATAAGCTCGCTTTTCTTATCGAAATTTATCTCTTCGTTACTTTTTATACGGTTGACTTCTGCAATAATATTTCTGTCGTGAGGAGCTAAAACTTGTGCACCATCATTCCAGTATGCTTTATATCCGTTGTATTCCTTAGGATTGTGTGATGCAGTTATCATTATTCCACTCTGACAACCCAGCTTTCTAATTGCATATGAAACTTCTGGGGTAGGGCGTAAATCTTCGAAGAGATATACTTTTATGCCATTAGCACTGAAAATATCGGCTGATATTTCTGCAAACTTTCTACTGTTATTTCTGCAGTCGTGTCCAATAACTACCTTTATTTGATTTAATTCTGCAAACTCTTTTTTTAGATAATTTGCAAGTCCTTGCGTAGCAGTACCAACTGTATAGATATTCATCCTGTTGCTTCCGGCTCCCATTATGCCTCTCAAGCCACCTGTGCCAAATTCAAGGTCTTTGTAAAATGCATCAATCAAATCTATTTTATTTTCATTGTCAAGCATTCTCTTCACCTCGGCTTTGGTTTCTGCATCGTAATTACCTTCTAGCCATGAATTAGCTTTGTAAGTAACCTGTGCTAATAAAGTTTCATCTTCCATATAGTTATATTGTTTTATATTCTAATTTACTTTTTTCGGTTCCTGTATTTTAATTACTCAACTGGCAAAACTTTATATCTGTCTCCAGTCTGATCAATTATTTTTTTGTAATACTCGTTAGAATATCCTGGTCTGATAGGATTTGCCGGTTGTCCGTGTTGATTTCTCTTAAACTCACCATTCTCTTTTTGTTTAATAACCCCATCAATATATTTAACCATTAGATATTCACCTAGTTTTTTCCACTCAGCTATTCCTTCTCTAACGAGATTATTGGTGTATGCAGTTAGATAATTAATTGATTCTACATTGTTTTGCGCATATAATTCTAAAGCCTTTTCTTCAACTTGTGGCTGTTGTGCTGCATAACTGCTCTCAAGCATGTACTGAACTTTCTTCATATCTTCGCTCATATCGCTATAACGAGTATATACCATATTAGATACCCAGTTGTGAATCCAAAATGCAGATGTCCACGAGAAGGTGTGCAAATCGCCATTGCCTGCAACCATTTCATGAGGTACTTCTTTGTGTCCACTGTAAAATGGGAAATAAATAGTTTGTGCTGCATCATCAATACCAAACCATAAGATACCACCTATCTCATTTGGCAACCACGAACGCATTTGAGCAACAAATGAGAAAGCTGTTTGCTGTGTTGCTATTGGTCTTTCGTTGCAATACTCAACAGAATCTATCTCATATGTTAAGGGCGACCATCTGTAAGGAGAATTAAAAGGACCTGCACCAACATCAAAGCGCCAATCGAGCTCTGTGCCTTCATAATGATCGCGCATAAGATTTTGTATGTCTTGTGCACTCAACTTACGATCGGCCTTAATATATAATGGCATAGGGTCTGTTGTTTTACCCTGAGCATATGTTACATACTCACCCATATCTTTGTTTACATTGTTGAAGAACGACCATACACGAGCTTCACAAAAGCGTAGTGCTCCAAAATCAAGAGGTGCATATGCTTGGGCAAAGCTAAAGTCGGCGTCACTACCTGTGTAGTATCCTTTCTCACGAGCAAATGAAATTACATCTGGAGCATATAAGACGTTGTCAGAATCGTTTAAGGAAAATTGCTGGATGCGAGCCTGATTTGCATGTGCCGACACACAATCGTCGGGGATGCGAACAGCTACCCACACAGCACCTTTATTCCCAACACCCTTTCCAATCATCTCCATAACCCAAACCTCGTTGGGGTCTGCTATTGAAAAAGATTCTCCACCGCTATAATAACCATAATCATTAACTAAATCGGTCATCACTTTTATTGCTTCACGAGCATTCTTTGCACGTTGCAAAGTTATG